>NZ_FNPV01000001.1:0-300000 GCF_900107405.1 Tindallia californiensis
GGGCTGGCCGGAGCCACGAGAAGCCGGTGATCTTCCGGCTGAAGTGCAGCGAAGGCCAGACCTGCTCTTGACTTGCTCTTGATTTTGGACCCGAGAGATAGGCCTAGCCGACACTATTTCTTAAATGTTCCTTTGGGGCAAGGTTTCTGGTAGTTGCTTGCAACTATGCACCAAAGATGGCATTTAAGGAAAGCGTAGCGTTAGTTGCGGCGGGTAGGGTTTTGACTTTCGGCGGTCCGGTGATCTTCCGGACGGCCGGATATAAAAAAGTTTCTATTAGCCGAATGGTATTGGCCAATGGTGGATGCATTTCCCACGATTGGCCTTAGTTGTTAAGTAACGATGAGAAAGCAGCGGTGCTTGTGGAGCTTGCGTAACTTGCACGGCTGCCTGGTTAGCCTTGCTACTTATTGTATGCGTTGGGCTGGTGGTGGGTGATCTTCCCACGGCCAGCTTTGGACCACATAGCTTCATTGGCCAGCAGAGCGAGCGAAGGCAGCCTATATCCTGTGGCAGCTGCATGATCCGGAAGGAAAGGACCTGACCTTGAGCCTGACTCGGATCAGGTAGATGCCAACTTATATCCTGTGGGTAAGCGAGCGACTTAAATAGAAGCCATGCGGGAAGGATGGCTTCCTTGTTTTTGATCTTCCGGCCAGATGAATCAGGGAGCCAAGCGACCATGACGGGATCGGCTGTAAGGATGTGCCACAAGGTTTTCTTCTCCCGAAGGGAAGCACTGAAATTGATGGATCTCTATTAAATTTCATTGAAACTTTGGATAAAGTCTGGATGCAACTTGACGCACCTTGTCCCTGATTTGTCCCTATACAAACCTTCGGACATATGGTCCGCAATAAGGTCAACGGCCTTGGCCACTTTCCATCTCAAGTGCACTAGGCAAAACTCCGGTTGTACGCCGTGCTTCTCTCCTGCCACACCCACGGCGATTCCAAGGCGCTGCCTGTTGAGCTTAACAGCAACAGATCTACTCTTTCGATCTACGCAGGGTAGCGGCGCTCTTGGCCGCTTCGCTGCGTTAAAACTTCCTCGCCATCCCGAGCAGCCGGGAGCGGAGGCAGGGGCGTTTACCCTCAGGGTACAGGTGAGCTGTGCGACTTTGCCGCTGCCGGGGATGGGTTCAGTCACGGCGGCCAAACTGGGCGATTGTGGTGGCTAATTCATGTACGCTGTCGGAAAGGTTTTCTATTTTGCCTTCCAACCTAACGAGCAAGTATATAGATAGCACCATCGGAAATCCCACGTTAGCAGCAGCGGTGAAAAGATCTTCTATTTTCGACACCTCCTTTCGTATGAAGGGTTGAAAAAAGGGCAAGCGCTAAACGCTTGCCCTTTCGGTCACTCTACTTATTTGGTTACAATTTATAATAGATGGATAATGTGTTAATAAATTAAAAAACTAACCAGCGTTTTCGACATCAAGATCTTCAACTTCTGTAGTTACCACTCTAGCCGACGCAGGGGCGGTTAACGCTACATTGCCTGGCGCAAAAGCGCCACTGTCGATAATTCCTTGCATACTCGCTGCAACTGTCGTTGCCGTGAGATCTTCTTTAGGATTCGGCAAACTGATTCTTACAGTGCTCCCTTCGGCATTCAAGAAGTTCATTTCAAGTCTTTGGTTCATTACTCTTTCACCTCCTATCTGTTTTTAATTCCATCACCTTTAGTTCGATTGCTCACTAACCTTCAATGATTTCTGCTCTTTCGATTCGGGTTATCGTTTTGATATTTTTGGTCTGCAACTGCATTAAATGATATGCCACTGCAAGAACCGCACTGTCTTCGGCTTCGGCTTTGATTCCACTAAATGTTCTGGTCATATACCGTTCAGCGCCATCGACAATCGAATCGATAAATCGTAGTTGTAACTGACCTACTACTACCGCTCTTTCTGCGTCCATGTGTTTTCACCTCCCTTCACTAATATTAAAATACGAAACTCTGCACTACGTCCCTAGGATCCACATCGTCTTTGTGATCAGCCGGAAGAATGTCAACTTTAATCGAATCATCTTCCGGGAAGTCTGATGTCTCTTCGTCTATACATATAGCCGCTTCTTCTTCTGGCTCTGCGGGTTCTTCAGTGGGAGTTGCATCTGTGTTTTCTTCCAACATTCTGATTCGCTGATCTTCTTCTATTTCACTAAAGGCAAGCTGCATAGTTTTGAGATTGACCAACACTTCCTCGTTAGGCCTAAACTTCCTGAGAGCAATTAAATTAGCATCTGTTAGTTCGATATCACCAAGCGTTATAGTGATAGCTTGTTTCCAGTCAATTCCTATAACTTTGTTGTCTAGGTTGATCTTTTTCACTTTTGCAATTACATTTGTTACGGGCATTGTCTCACCTCCTAACCGTTCCAGCGTGCTGGATTCGGTCTAATATCTACATGGGTAAATCTATTATAAATACCAATGCCATTAAAACCTACTTGGGCCGCCAGCTGAGCAACTTCATCCGGGTGCATCCCTGCGACTCTAACATCAGCCGCCTCACCTGTTAGATGGCGGCTTTGCGCCGCACCTCCCACGGCTGCGTTGTGGCTCTGATTCCGATAACCACTGGTAACGATCATTGGCTGGCCGATAAGATCACGGAGACGCTGTAGTTTCTCGATCAACTCCGCCTTGACCGCTACCTGGTGACTTCCGTCCTTGCACTCAAATTCTCGAAGCAAAAAATTCCTTGATACTCTGATATTATTCATAACTACCACCGCTCCCTCCAACCACTACATATTGTGTTTTTATCAGTTTCTATGATATAAATATACTATATACACCATTAGCAGGCAAGTCGCACAAAACAGAAAACTCCCGCAGCTTCTTCAATAGCCACGGGAGTTTTTTTCATTTTCTCTAATCTAATTCTCTAATCTAATTTCTCAAATTAGATCATTTATTTCCTAACGCTTCCTAAACCAATTTGCAAAAAATGCTTGTTTTTCAGGGCCGGAGGGAGTTTTTCTTAATCGTTCATAATCGTTCATAATGGCTGTATGTCTTTGGTAAGGAAGAGGTTCGGCGGTTCGAATCCGCTCAACAGCTCCATAATTACCAACAGTCCCAGAGGTTTTTGCCTCTGGGACTGTTCTTTTTTGTCAATCAATTTGTCAATCAAAAAAAGAAAAGGCTTATTCTTCATAATGGCCTTGTCTTTTTTGTTTTCGCAAGTTCTCCTCAAAAATCAGTATGGAAAAGGAATCATAGGGATATATATTTCCAGTTCTATCATAATGCTTAACGTTATTACAATGATAAAAAACAAAATCCAAGTTAATACTGCAACATAAGGTTGTTTTTCAATAATCAAGTTAATGCCTGTAATGATCAATATGACAGGCCAGAATTGAAATAGGTATCGAAAGCTGATGATACCAAAATTCCTTAAAAGAAATAGTATACCAGCTCCAATAAGAATAACTCCAGACGTATAATCCCTATTTTTCATATAATCACTTCCTTTGGTTTACAATAATATATACTCCAATAAGGATGAGTGCCAACGGCCAAATATAGCTGAAGTCAATCCAGTGAATTCGCAAAAAGTTTCTAGAAAAAAACAAAGACCCTAACACAACCAGTATGAGACCTATAGCCACATTATTGCTATCACTTCTGTATTCTGTTTGCTTTTCTTTCAATTCGTCATTATTGGATTTTTCATAGTCAGCTCGCTGATCGTCCTGTTTTTTTGTTTCACCCACTTCCTCAATATCCTCTTCTTCTACAACTTCAACAAAGCTGTCATCTTCATATGTTGCTCTATTACTAGGTGTATCAGAAATATCTAAGGGTTTTTCCGGCATAATAATAGCAGCAATGATATAAGCTAATACTCCCGCACCTCCAGCAAAGGTAAAAACTACCCATATCAAACGAATTAACGTCGGATCCACTTCAAAATATTCTGCTACACCACCGCATACCCCAGCCAGTTTTTTATCTTTCCTCGAACGATAAAATCGCTTTTCCATAATGATCTTCTCCTTTAATATACACGTCTCATTATAGTACTACGTCATTCTTCTTATTTTGTTTTAGATGACAATAAAAAATTCAGCCGATATATAGCGACTGAATCCTCTAGGATTTCGTTTTTGCTTAGCTTGTTTATTTTCTAATCAAATACATGATTGCTATATCATCATCAAGCTGACTTTTATTCGTTTTTCTAAACGAAGTCATTAGCTGTTCTAAAAAGTTGTCTGGTTTTTTCAATGCAATTCCATCAAGTAACTCAGCATGCTTTAAGACACTAGTATGACTCTTGCTTTCCTCTGGATTTTTAGGATCTTCAAAGAGACCATCTGTATAATTCAAAATACCTTCTCCAGGCAAAAGTGTTATCGCATGATTATCGTATTTTGTATCACGAAACAAGCCTATCAAATATCCATTAGCCGCTAAAAACTCCCACTCTTCTTTTCTTTTTTTAATTAGCAAAGGATATGGATGTCCTGCATTAGAGTATGTAACCGTATCACCTTCTAATTTCCCAACAAAGACAGAAAAACAAAGATTGGTATTCTCTTCCATCAAATTATAAAATGTTAAGTTGATTTCTTCTAGCACCTCTTTGGGCTTTTCATTGTTAAGTATAGCATGATTAAACACTACCTTAAGCATGGAAGCAACCATCGAGGCCGCGACGCCATGACCAGTAATATCAGCGATCATAAACCAACTATGGTTTTCATTTTCAACATAGTCAAACAAATCTCCACCAAGTTCATCACATGCTAGGTATTTTTGGTACAGTTTAACCTTATTTTGATTTTCTCTATTTCTAAACAAAGCACCTTGAAGTAAGCTCGCTATTTTAAGTTCATTTTTCATTCGTTTATTCATTTCTTTAAGATCTTTCTTCTGTTCATAAAATTTAAGCGCATTACTTGCTTTCAGTGGTATTATCACCTTCATCTGTTCAGGTGTAATTGGTTTAGTGAAGTAGTCCATAGCTCCCATTTCAAGAGTACGCTTTATACTCTCCATATCAGTAACCGCTGAATTAACAATAACCGGAATATCAACATGACTAGGATGTTCTTTCATTTCTTCCAGCACCTCATAGCCATCTTTCCCCGGCATCATTAAGTCTAGTATAACTAAATCAATATCATCTTTTTCCAATACTTCTGTCGCTTGAAAACCATCCTCTGCATCCAAAAAACAAACATTGTCAATGCTATCCTTCAGAACTTTTTTCATTAGTTTTCGGTTCACTAACATATCGTCTACAATTAAAATTCTGTACATATCAATAGTCTCCTTACATCTCCAACCCAATATTGACTTCAATTTTACCAACATCAGTCTCTAAGTCAATAGCAAGTGTCTCCATTGGCGTAATAATCATGTATATCTCTTTACCATAAATAATAGACGGTGGTGTTGGCGTCACTTCACTTATTTCTTCAATTTGTGAAAGGGTTGCAATTGCCGTTCCTGTAATCATATTAGCAAATTCTGACATAGCACTTCTAGCCATTTCATCTAAATCATTCACAGTCATACCCATCATCATTTTGGATGCAATCGATTTAGCTGTTTCTTCAGAAAACGCATAGCTAACATTACCTTTTACGCCTCCTACCAAACCAACTATCGCTATAGTATCCATATCAACATTCATATTCTCTTTTTTTACAATTGTTCCACGTTCAATTTTTTCAAAACCAAATTGTCCCATAATTGTTTTTACCGACTCTAAAAATGGTGTTATATATTTAGCATCCATCAGGCTTCTCCACCCCTTTCGAAAGCTACATTAATCCTTAATTTTCCTTGTTCTGTCATACATTCTACCGTAGATGACTGAATTTTAGGTATTGAAATAATAACATCTTTTCCTGTAAAAACAGCAGGTGAAGCAAGTCTGAGACCCAAAGCCATCTCATTGTTAAGATAAGTTATTGCATCGCCACCAATGATGTTATTTAATTCCGAAACCATCCCCATGTAAGTACTATCTTTAGGATCCTGCAATGTTTCCCCCAGAACTTCTTTAACAATTTTTGACGCAACATTAACTTCCATATCTATTAATAGTCTCCCTTTTACCTTTCCAACAAAAGTTACTAATGTAGTCACTCCATAAGATTTGATGTCTGTTGCTTGCTCCTTAAAATCATCATGTTCCTTTAGTGATACAGAAGCCATTTGCAAAAGCATGTCTTTAGTACTTTTCAAAAAAGGATCTAGTAACCGGTTATCCATATTATTTCCTCCCGCCCTGTTTATTCTTAAATTATCTTTGAGATCGCACTAACGATTTTATAATCATCGAAAGGTTTTTTCAAAAAAACATCTACTCCTAGTTGTTTTGCTTCTTCTTTGATTTCATCGTCGCCCATAGCACTTAGCATAATGATTTTTGCATCCGGATCAAATTCCTTTATAATCTTTACCGCATCCAGTCCTTCCATGACAGGCATTGTAATATCCATAAAGACAATATCTGGGTTAAGCTCTTTATACATATCTACTCCTTCTTTACCATTTTTAGCGTCTCCACAAACTGAATAATTGTTTCTTTCCAGAACTTTCCTTAACAAGTTGTGAATAATAGGTGAATCATCCACGATCAATACATTTTTCATCATTATCGCCTCCTAAATATAAGGTATTTTTGTATCGTTTCATGTTTTCATGTATTAAATACTTTTAATATAAAAGAAATATCATTGGAAGTAAAACGTTTTTGTATTAAACTCGCCTGTTTTTTATGTACGATATAGTGATTTTTACCCACAATGGTAAATGGTGGAGATATTTCAAAGTAAAACTCCGTATCACGTAACAGCGCTTTTGCTCTACCAGCTATTAAATTCATCATTTCTGCTACTCCATCAAACAAATCTTCGTCTGACAATTCATAATACGGGATGCCTGTCATATACGAAACCAGAACCGATGCTGTCGTTCTAGTCATTGTGGCAGTGGCCATACCGTTCTTACCACCAAACAATACCATAGCTCCGCTTATTTCACAAGGCTCTTTATTTGAAGCATCACATGAATCTCCTCGTGATTCACTAAATGAAGCATCTTCTTCCATTTCAAAACCTGTCATAGTGCTCATTACTTCTGAAACAGAAATTGAAAATGCCCGATGATAAGCTTGTTCATGTTCATTCATCGCTATCCCCCTGTCCCAAACATTCCAGTACTTTTTTTATAAGCTCTTCCATTGTAAACGGTTTGACAACATAATGGTCCGCTCCTGCTTTAATCGCTCTAACAATATTTTCTTTCTCGCTTTCCGTGGTAACCATCATAACTGGAATATGTTTATATTTTTCATCTTCTTTTATAAATTCAAGCAACTCCATCCCATTCATACCAGGCATATTCCAGTCTAGAAGTAGTAACCCTATTTCTTCATAGTGATTTTCCAGCACTTTTTTTCCTTCTACGCCATCAGAGGCTTCCAACAGGTCGTAATTTAATACTTCCACCGCCCCTCTAATGATTTTTCTAACAATTGCCGAATCATCTACAGATAGTATTTTCATTTGCTTTTCACTCCTTGACTTGATAGTATATACCTTTATCAACGTGTTTTGCTTCGAAATATTCTTTATAGGCCGGAAATATTTCAGAATTACCTATGAACAAAACACCTTTCTTTTGAAGTGCGTTTGCAAGTTTTTTAGTCATTTCTTTTTTGAAATCCTGCGAAAAGTATATCATGACATATCGACAAAATATCATATCAAATTTTCCAAGAGAATGAAAAGAATTTTGAAGATTAAACTTGCGAAACTTTACATGCTTTTTTATTTCATCTTTTACAGTCCATACACGACCTTCATTAATAAAATATTCTTCTTTAAGCTTTGGATCAAGTCCACGCATAATAGATATTGGGTCATACCTTCCCATTTTAGCTATTTCAAGAACAGGAGCAGAAATGTCCGTACCTACTATTTCAAAATCTTTTAATCCGACATCTTTTACTCTATGTTTTTTTAGATATTGATCAATTGATATTACCGTTGAGTAAGCTTCTTGCCCTGAAGATGCAGCCGCACTCCATATTTTAATCCTCTTCCCCGTATTTCGGATCATCGAGATATATTCTGCCATTAGTTCTTTTTCAAGGATTATCCATGGCGTTTTATCTCTAAACCATAATGTTTCGTTTGTTGTTATTGCATCAATAACCTTCTCCGAGAGCTTAGGATCTTTTCTATCATATAACATTTTATATAATTCTTCGAAGGAATTCAGCTTTGATTCAATCAACAATTTGGTTAACCTGCTTTCAATTAAATATGCTTTTTCATCTCCTATAGAAATTCCGCATTGATCTTCAATATATTTTTGAAACAAAGAAAATTCCCGACTTGATAAAGAAGCAGTCATCTTATCACCTCTCATTTCAGCATATTCACGATGCGTTCCGGAATATCGTTGAGATGTAACACTTCATCCGATAAACCGGCTTCTTCTATGCTCCGAGGCATACCATATACAACACTGCTTTCTTCGCTTTGTGAAATACAATATACCTCACATCGTTTTTTCAACTCTTGTACTCCTCGCATGCCATCATTACCCATCCCAGTAAGAATAACCACTAAGATTTTATACCCATTAAATTCTTTAGCAACCGATTTGAATAGAACATCAGCAGAAGGCCTTACACCATTAACCATAGGTGTCTCTAACAACCTTAGAGTTTTTTTGCCCTTCTCAGAAACCACAATCATATGCGACCCTCCAGCCGCTATAATCACTTCTTTCGAACTTATTTCTTGCTTATCTTCCACTTCAGAGATATTAAGACCACTTTTAGACTTTAGAGAGTTTGCAAGCACTTTAGTGAAGTGTTTTGGCATATGTTGCACTATCAAAACAGGTTTGTTGATTGGTTCCTCAATTTTTTTAAAGATACTTTCCAGTGCCACTGGTCCACCCGTTGAAGAAGCAATAAGAATAATATCTGGCTTTATTCGCTTATTTAAGCTATATGGTATATACGCCTGCTTTCTTTCTGCTTTTTTGATATTATGATTCGTTTTTTTATCAGCATCCATGATAGAGGTTTTTCTTTTATCAATGTTTCCTTTTTCATATTTATGCATGTGGATCTGTGCAAACAATATTTTTAATGTTCTCGTTATTGATTGAATGTTCTTTGTTTGATCGCCACCAGACGGTTTCATTATAAATTCCATAGCACCAAGTTCAAGAGCCTTAACCGTATTTTGAACACTATCCTCCCCATCACTACTGATCATAATCACAGCCATCGCAGGAAACTCTTTCTTTATCTGCTTTAATGCCTCAATCCCATCCATTACAGGCATAAAAACATCTAAAAGCACAACATCAAATGGTTTTTGTTGAAGCCATTCCAAAGCAATCATGCCATTAGGCGCCGTTTTATCCACTACACACAAACCTGTATCTTCAATAGCTTGTGTTAATATTTTTCTGTAAATAATAGTGTCATCAACTACTAATGCTTTTAGTTTCGTCATTTAATCACCTAAATTCCATGTTTTATTGTGTGTCAAACACAACGTCTGTATCTAACATTAACAACAGTTTATTATCAAGTTTAACCACTTCTTTTATATATTCACTCTTTACTTCCTCTACATTCGCAGGTGTTTTTTCACACCAACCATCTTGTATATCAACCACATCACCAGTTCGATCTATTAGAAATCCAATTTGATGAGGCTGATTCGGTAGGGCTTTTAATATGATGCATGCAGATTCATCGTTTTGACTACTCGATTCCAGCTCTAATATGTTGCTTAACCGAAATAGCGTAACTACCTGTCCTCGAAGATTCATTAACCCTACAATATTTGGATCAGAGTCCGGCACTTCACTAAATTCAACTTTGCGGCTTATTTCCTTAACTAGCTTTATATCTAAACCAAACATTTTCTCATTGATAAAAAAAGTTAATGCTTTTCCATTCATTTTACTTCACCTCTTTACTTAAGGCATTTTTCAACGTGTATAAAATAGAAGCTTTATCTAATTTGAACTCATAATAATCAAACCCCGCCTGCATCCCTAACTGTTTGTCTTTATCACTCGTCATAGAAGTCAATGCAATAACCGGTAATTTTGCTAACTTGGCGTTTTTACGGATCGATCTTACCAGGTCAAGGCCATCCATAACTGGCATCTGAATATCACTTAATACAAGATCTACCGGCTTCTCTTTGAGAACTTCAAGGGCTTGTTCTCCATTTTCCGTAAGAAGAACTTTATACCCGGCCCATTCTAAGTAATTCTTTGTAAGCCTCGCAAAAAAAGGAGTGTCTTCTGCAAGTAAGATTGTTTTTTCCCCAGATCTGTTTTTCAAACTTTCGTTTTCATATTCTTCAGGTGATACCATTTCGAACAGTTCATAAATATTAACTAGCAGTACTATTTTATTATTTAATATTGTTGATCCTAACAAACCTCTTCCTTTTATATCTTCTTGATTAAGGTGTATACTAGTCATCATCGTATCATGAATTTTTTCAATAATAATTCCGATAGGATTTTTTACTAGCTTCGGTATAATAACATATAACTTTTCTGGTGAATGGTCTTTTTTTGATACCGGAAGATAGTTTTCTGGCCTGATAACTCTTAATGCATCTCCACGATATTGAATATATTCTTTGTTTCCTATCTGATCAATATTATTTTGGGTGATTTCTTCTACACGAGATACCAGGGATAAATCAATTCCAAAGGTCTCATCTCCTGAGCATTTGAATATCAGCATATTTTGAAGTTCTTTAAGCTCATTTAACTGATCATCTGCCTCAGCCTCGCTTGCTTTAACCTGTTCATCCATAAATCTCAAGCTTGCTTTATTCACTATTCCTTCCGGATCTAAAATCATTGCTGTTTTTCCATCTCCCATAATGGTAACTCCTGAATAACATTGGCAATTTTTGAAATATTTCGGCAACGGCTTTACTAATATTTCTTCCTCATCATAAATAGAATCAACAACAAGGCCAAATCTCTTTGACCCAACTTTAAGCACAAGAATTCTTGTAATACCATCAAATCCTTCATTTATTTCTTTTTCTTTAAGGTTTACAAGGCCTAGCACCTGACCCAGATCTACAATTGGCAATAGCTTTCCTCTTAATCGAAGCACTTGAGCATTATGAACATATTCAATTTTTTTGCTTTGATCACCTTTCTTAAGCCGAACCATTTCCTGCAAATTCACTTGTGGTAAGGCAAACTTAAACTGACTGACCTCTACTATAAGAGAAGGAATAATCGCCAGTGTCAATGGTAATATCATTCTAAAAGTAGTACCTTCTCCTAGCATGGTTTTAATTTCAATGGTTCCGCCAAGTTTTTCAATATTAGTCTTCACTACATCCATTCCAACTCCACGGCCAGATACATCAGTTATTTGTTCAGCTGTTGAAAAACCAGGCATCATAAGCATTTGAAGAACTTCTTGTTCATTCATATTTTTAAGGTCTGCCTCATTGATAAGGCCTTTGTCGATTGCTTTTTTCTTAATTTTTTCAGAATCAATCCCCGCTCCATCGTCAATGATATCAATATGTACATATCCACTTTCGTGATAAGCTTTTAGATCTACCTGACCTACCGTCGATTTGTTAGCTTTTTTTCGTTGATCAGGCGTTTCTAATCCATGATCAACAGCATTTCGTATTAAATGCGTTAGTGGATCACTTAAAGATTCAATGATAGACTTATCGAGTTCAACATGGGATCCTTCAATATTCAGATCTACTTCTTTCCCTAACTTTTTTGATAGGTCTCTAATAACTCGTGGCATTTTATTAAACACATTTCCCACCGGTTGCATTCTTGTTTGCATAATTTTTTCTTGCAACTCAGTAGTAACCCTATCAATATTCTGGAGAATGGCGTCAAGTCCCACAATACTTTTACGATATTCTTCAATATTTCTTAATAGCTGATTTCTCCCCAAAACCATTTCACTAGCAAGGTTAAGAAGGTCATTTAGCAAAGAAACATGAACCCTCACACTATCTTCCACAACGGTTGCTGCAGAAGATTTTTTTAACGCTAACTCTGATACTTCATTAGTCTCATTATTATCTAAAAACACATCAGTTTCATGATCATCGACGATAGCATCCTCTGTATTAATTACAAAAACATCTTCTTTATCACCAGTCATTTCTGAAATGTTTACGGGCTTAGAATTTTCCAGCTTTTCATTGCTTTTAATCTCCTTATTTAACGCTTCTCCAAAATCCAATTCTTCTATCGAGTCACTTTCAATATCAAGTGCTATAGGCAGCAAGTTTTTTTCTAGTACTGTGGTGAACACAAAGGAAAAATAAACATCTGAGTCCATTACAGAATCAATACTCTCTATATCGCTTATATCTGTATAGGAATCAATAATCTCTCCAACAGATTGAATTTTTTTAAAGAAAAGGACTGGACTAATCTCTTTTGCCCCTATATCACGATTTATCCCAATCTTAACTTTATAAAGATAATGACCATGTTTCTTTGCTTGTTCTACTTGCTCTAGTTGAGCTTTGCTAACCTTCGTTACCGGTTCTTGGGTTTTCGCACTCGTTATTATTTCATCTTTTAAAGAAACATCAGAAACATTTGTTCCTTTTAGAATGTTTGTCATACTACTTATCAGATCATCCACATCGTATTGGCCACTGTTAAATACATCATCTACCATTTCTTTCAAGGAGTCATTTCCATTTAAAAGTAGATCTACCATCTCCGCAGTTGGCGTAATTTTATCATTTCTAAGTTCTCCCAAGATGTTTTCCATAATGTGGGCAAGTTCAACTATTTTTTCTAGTCCAAAAAAACCAGCTGTTCCTTTGATACTATGTATTGACCTGAAAACGTTGTTAATGTTCTCCTTATCTCTGCTTCCTTCATCCATTGCTAGAAGTCCATTTTCTACCATTTGCAAGTGTGTCTCAGCTTCTTCGACGAATTCATTTATAAACTCTTCATTATGAATCAATTGTATCACCTCGCTATTTTAGTAAATGAACCTCTATTTAACCGAAAATATCTTATCTAAGCGGATTATTTCAAATAAATTTTTTATTTCTTCGCTTGTTCCTATTACAGAAAATAATTTATTGGATGATTCAAGCGATTTGTAGATTCCTATAATTAAAGTAATACCAGTCGAGTCAATGTATTCTACCTCTGATAAATCTGCAACAGCCTCCTTATATTCTGCTTCTTGCCCTAATTTAATTTGTATCTCTTCTTTTAAATCTTTTACGGTTTTTGCCGTAATATTCTCTTCAAACTTGATGATTATTTTTTCTGTTTCTTTTATAAATTTCATTTTTTACCCTCCCGCTTATACTGTGCAATTACTTTATTTTTTTCAACAACCACATCAAATCCAAGTTTCTCAAGTAACCAAATTCCTCTTCTTCTATTTTCTAAATCATCTCTTTTTGTATCATCAAAATTTTTTTGAAAAAGATCAAATCCATCTCCCTCATCTTGAACTATTAAGGTTATGCATTCTTCTTCACTGGTGGCTGTACAAATAATTTTTTTTTGGGGATCACTAAGATTTCCATGCTCTACAGCATTATTCATTAACTCACGTAGAGCAAAATTGATATTAAAACGCTCTTCTGATGATAAGTTACCATTATGGTCAACCACAAAATCCGTCACAAGAATAGAGTGCTTATCCACTTCACAAAAGTCAGAATAGAATTCTACTCGAAATTCTTTCATGCCGCACCACCTTTATAGTACAAGTTATCTGTATATCTTTTGTATTTTTACTATTTTGTCCAACTCTCTTAAAAAAGCTTCTACTAACGTCGGGTCAAAATGTTTTCCACTCTGGTTTTTAATTTCCTTAATAGTTTCTGAAATTGACCACGCTTTTTTGTAAGGTCTGTCCGAAGTAAGCGCATCAAACACATCACATATGGCAGCAATTCTTCCAACAAGTGGAATCTCCTCTTTTATTAACCCCTTTGGATACCCACTACCATCCCATTTTTCATGATGATTCAAAGCCACTTCTTCAGCCGTTTTTATAAAATCCGATTTTCCACCAACAAGAATTTGCCCACCTATCACCGTATGTTCTTTCATTAACTTCCATTCATCTTCCGTTAATTTTCCAGGTTTTAGTAAAATTCTATCAGGTATTCCTATTTTCCCGATATCATGTAGCGGAACAGTATATCTTAGCTTTTCTTTTTCTATAGTATTCATACCGATCGCATTGCCTATGCATTCCGCGTAAAGTCCTACTCTCAAATCGTGATTCCCAGTTTCGTTATCTCGAAATTCGCCTGCTTTTGCAAGTCGAATGGCTATTTCTAGCTGTGACTCTTTTAATTCTTTCGTTCTTTGCAAAACTTGATTTTCTAAATTATTCTTCTTTTCATATACCTGGTTATACAAAATTCGTGTTTCTAAAATATTGCGAATTCTGTTCAGTGTTTCCGTTTTTTCAAAGGGTTTCCCAAGAAAGTCTCTAGCACCCATTTCAAGTGCCTTGTTCTGATTAGCCATGTCATCGTTAGCCGTCAATACTAATACAGGCAAAAAGCCATCTGCTTCAATTTTCTGTAGCTCTCGCATTATATCAAAACCGTCCATATAGGGCATCATTAAATCCAGTAAAACAATGTCTGGCTGCATTTCAATATAAGTCGCAATCGCATTTCTAGAATCCACAATAGATTTGTAGTTCTTATATCCACCCGATCTCAGCATTTTCTCTACAATATATATATTTGTTTTCAAATCGTCCACAATCAAAATTTTTGCGTTTTTTATTACCTCATCACTTAACATAGCATTCACCTGCTTTAGCAAATTCGATTGATCCTCGATCAGACTTGTGAGTATTTTTACCCAAACAGAAAGTTATTTAACAAATGGGCATGTTTTTTATCAAAGTTTTATTGTTTTCCAATGACCCTTTTGGAATCTAATGGTCATCAAAGTTGCCTCTACCACATATTGTGTCACAGAAATCCACCAAATATAAGTAACTGGAAGTCGAAAAACAAATACGGCTAAAAAGATCAATGGTAAGCGTATGCATAAATTTGTAATAAGCGAAACAGCAAAAGGACCTTTGGTGTCTCCAGCACCTTTTAATGCACCTGAAGTAACCATCGCTATTGCAATTGGTATCTGTTCAAAGGCACCAATCCTCAAGCATGCCGCTGCCACTTCTACAGCATCTGCTTGATTACTAAATAATCGCATTATTTGAAATGGAAATACAAAAAATAAAACCCCTACACATCCCATAAAGATAGCCGCTAGTAAAATAGATCTCCTTGTACTTTTCAATGCCATATCCAGGTTTCCCGCGCCCATGTGTTGTCCTACCATTGTTGCAGCTGCAACAGCAAATCCGTAACCTGGCATAAAAGAGACAGATTCAGCCGCAACCGAAAGAGAATGTGCCGCATACGCTATAGTTCCTAACTGAGCAATCCAAAACGATGAAACTAAGCGACTACCTTCGTTCATAAAAACCTCCATCCCGGCAGGTAAGCTAAGACGAATTAATTTTTTTAGTTTTTCTATTTCAAACAAATGCATTTCTTTTAGTTTTAGCTTAATCTTTCCCTTTTGGCTAAAAAGAAAATAGAATGTCACCATTGCTCCCAGTATTTGCGCTGTCCCTGTTGCTATAGCAGCTCCACGAGAACCCATGGCTGGAAATCCAAACTTACCAAAAATCAAAATATAATCTGCCGCAATATTAAATACATTAGCAAAAACAGCTGAAAGAAAAGGTACAAAAGTATTTCCACTCCCTCTAATAATTGCATTACCAATCATTTGAGGAATCAAAAAAAACACTCCTATTAAAACAATTCGAAGGTACATAGATCCAATTGCTACCACCTGCGGATCTTCCACTAAAAATTGAAAAATCCAATCTGCGCTTAGCATGCCAATAGAGCCAACAAAAATACTAATCAGGATGCCAATACTAATCGCTTGTGACGCTAATCGTGATGCTTCTTTTTCTTCACCAGCACCTATGTGTCTAGCAACCATCGCTGTTGCTCCTGTCCCAAGTGCTCCAAATATCATTGCTGTTGCAAACATCATGTGCGCTCCCAGATTGACAGCTGCAATATCTGCTGCTGTCAATCTGCCAACCATCGCTGTATCAGCTGTCCATACTAAAGTATGCATTAACATTTCTAAAATTGCCGGTCCTGCAAGAATCATAATTTGCATAGTTAGTGGTTTTGTTTTTTTTATCATTTTTGCTTCCTCCATTAAGATATCATGCTATAATAGTGTTAATCTAACTATCTAGTAGTATAGCATAGCTTTATAGAGTTTTTGTATGCATACCTTCTTACGAAAGGATGAAAAAATTGATTAAAGGTCTTATTTTTGACTTAGATGGTGTTATTGTTGATACAGCCAAATATCACTATTTTGCTTGGAAAAAACTTGCCGAAGAGCTTAACTTTGATTTTGATGAGAATCAAAATGAAGCCTTAAAAGGTGTCAGTCGTATGCAAGCACTCGAATTATTATTAAACTTTGGAAGTATCCAGGCAAATCAAGAAGAAAAAACGTTATGGGCAAATCGCAAAAATAGATATTATCAACAGTGCTTAAGCAATCTTTCTCAAAATGATTTATTGCCCGGAGTACTCAATTTTTTAATTAAAGCAAAAGAAAGAAAATACAAAATAGCCTTGGCTTCTTCTAGTAAAAACGCCAAGACTATTCTATATCATCTTAACCTTGAAAACTATTTTGATTACATTGCCGATGGGAATATGGTTCAAGAGTCAAAACCTGATCCAGAAATATTTCTATTAGCTTCTGACGGTATTCAATGCTCACCAAACAGTTGCCTTGTTTTTGAAGACGCATTATCAGGTATTCAAGCTGCTAAGAGTGCTGGCATGTTAGTAATAGGAGTAGGCAAATCTACTGTGTTAACTACTGCAGATTTGGTTATCTCTGGCTTTAATAATTTCAAGCTCAATGAAGCAGAAGCTTATTTCAATAATGACTCTTCTGTTTCTGGATGAAAAAAGTGCATTTTATCTTTTCTAGGATTAATGATAACTGTATCGTTCACTGCAACTTTTACAGATGGCTCTACCCTTGCTACTATAGATTGGTTCTGTTTAATGTTTAAGAAAAGATATGTTTCTGACCCTAGCATTTCAGTCACTTCCACTAAAGCCTGATTGCTATCATTCTCAGTATCATCGTTTTCTTTCGATGCTTTCACAACTACCTCTAAATGTTCCGGCCTTATACCAAGAATAACTTTCTTTTCCGATTGCTTTAGCGATCTAATAACCGCTGCTTTTTCATTTTGCAGCATCACTTTACCACCATGGTATTGAAAATACAAATCTCCACTTTCTTCAACAAACTCACCTTCAATAAAATTCATTTGTGGCGATCCAATAAAACCAGCAACAAACATATTTTTAGGATTGTCATACAAATTAGTAGGCGTATCAACTTGCATTACATACCCATCCTTTAATACAACAATCCTCGTACCCATTGTCATAGCTTCTGTTTGATCATGAGTCACATAAATGAAAGTAGTTTTTAACTTTTGGTGAAGCTTACTAATTTCTGCCCTGGTCTGCACTCGAAGTTTTGCGTCCAAATTGGATAAGGGTTCATCCATCAAAAAAACCTGAGGATCTCTAACGATTGCTCTTCCAAGCGCAATGCGCTGTCGTTGTCCACCCGATAACTCTCTTGGTTTTCTATCCAGCAAGTTTTCCAAACCCAGAATTTCAGCCGCATATTGCACACTCTTATCAATTTCATCCTTTGGTACATTCCTAAGCTTAAGACCAAAAGCCATATTCTCATAGTTAGTCATATGAGGATACAAAGCATAGTTTTGAAAAACCATGGCAATATCTCTGTCTTTCGGAGACACATTATTCACCAAACGATCTCCAATATATAATTCACCACTACTTATTTCTTCCAATCCAGCAATCATTCGTAAAGCTGTTGATTTTCCACAACCTGACGGACCAACAAAAACAACAAACTCATTGTCAGTTATCTCCAAATTCATATCATGTACGGCATGAAAGCCATTAGGGTATATTTTATTCACATTTTCAAGTTTTAGTCCTGCCATTTTTTACCCACCTCTTTTCATCGTTTTAATCGTTTTTTTTGCCGTCAATGTAAAAGGTATGCCTTCATGAAGAATATCAATACCTTCCCCTTCTAACAATTCATACTTTGTTTCTTTTTTCGATACCCTTACTTTAATTCTATTATTCAGGAATGCTAGTTGAAACTCAAAAGCATTCCATGATTCTGGTATTCTGGGAAAAAAACTGATTTTATTTTCCCAAGTTCTCATTCCAGCAAAACCATTTACAATACACATCCATGCCCCGCCCATAGCTGCAGCGTGAATACCTTGATGCGTATTATCATGAAGATTGTCGAGATCCATGCGAATATTATTTAAGAATAATGTTTCCGCTTTATTCATTTCTCCTATTTCAGCATAGAGAATACTAAAAATACTTGTGGATAAAGATGAATCATGAGTGGTTATGGAATCATAATAGTGAGTATTCGTAGTTTTTTCTTCAATTGTAAAGTGCTTATGCACCAAAAACATTGCCAATACTAAGTCAGCTTGCTTGCATACTTGATGCCGATATATTTCAAGTGGATGATAGTGAAGTAGTAATGGATAATGCTCCGCAGGAGTAGTGTGAAAGTTCCATTTTTCCTTTTCCAAAAAATGTTCATCTTGAGGGACTATTCCTTCTTCATTCTTTGATGGAAAAAACATATTTTCGCTAGCCTTTTTCCACTTATACTCTTCTTTTTCGTCCAATTCAATTTTTTCTGCTAGTTTCTTATATACGCCAGGTGCTTTTTTCTTTAATCTTTGATTATAGCAATACGCAAAGTTTAGATGCTCACTTGCCATAAGATTAGTAAAATAGTTATTATGAACCATTGCCGTATATTCATCAGGCCCGGTAACCGTATTAATAACAAACTTCCCGTTTTTCACAGGAGAAAAATGACCAATATACATCCATATTCGAGCTGTTTCCATAAGAATTTCTGCACCATAATGATGCATAAAATCCTCATCACCCGTAGCTTCCCAATACTTCTTAATAGAATAGGCTATATCTGCATTGAGGTGGTATTGTGCCGTACCCGCCGGATAATAAGATGAACATTCTTCTCCAGCGATGGTTCGCCAAGGATAAAGAGCTCCTTTTTTTCTGTATAAAGTCCTTGCTCTCTCGCGCGCTTTCGGTAAAATATAATAACGATATTCTAACAACTTTCTAGCCTTAGCTGGAGAAGTATATAAAAAGAAAGGCATAATGTATATTTCTGTATCCCAAAAGTAATGCCCTTGATAACCTTCTCCTGTTAATCCTTTTGCTGAAACATTCGTTTTCCCATCACAACCTGTAGACTGAAGCAAATGAAATAAGTTAAACCGAACTCCCTGCTGTTGTTTTTCATTTCCATCTATTATCACATCATTTTTCTTCCAAAATATTTGCAGCCACTCTTCCTGCTCTTTCTTCAAAAGTTCCCATTGACTACTCTCTTGACTTAACTGCTGACTTTTCCACAATTGGACCACTTCATCTTTTTTTTGCGAGGGTCCATGAGCGTAAAATAATTCTTTTTCCAACTCAATATCCATAAACCTTCTTGCCTGAATTTTATACGTAAAGTCTATGCTTCTATCAGTAGCACTTTGCGTTGCTTCATAATGACAGCAAGTTTGTAATCTATTTTTCATTGCGCATAATAGAATCAAGTCAGAATAAATGGTTTTCTGTAAAAACATTGCATCTTCTTGATCATAATAGGAATCAAGAGTTGCAAGTGATTCTTCCTTTATATTGGCACCAAAACGTGGATCTGCTCCCGATTCCTGATTTTTTACATATCCGTCCAACTTTGATCTAATGGTTATTTCACCATCAAAATCTAATGGAGTTAAGCTTATTTTCAACATCGCTTTGTTAGGGCACCAAAAGGAAACTAACCTCTCCCACTTCATTTGTAATGTTTTTCCCTTGGGTGATTTCCAAGTTACCATGCGAATCAAAAGGCCAGTACGGAAGTCTAGCTCCCGTCCGTAAGCCATTATTTGACCCGATTCAAAATTGAAAGCTTCTCCATCTAAATCTATGCTTACCTTTTTTCCATCTGGTACATTTAGCATCGTTTCCGAGTGTGTAGCATAGCCAAAGGCATTTTCATCATAATGAATGGGCGTTCTTTCATAAAATCCATTGAGATACGTCCCTTCCATAGAAAATGATTCTGAACTTCTATAACCCTCTTCAAAAGTTCCTCGAAATCCCAAGTAACCATTAGCTTGTGAAAACAAAGTTTCTTTTAATGCATTAAATTCTTTAGGGTATTTCTTTTCTATTAATTTCCAAGGGTGTATTTCTTCGCGATCCCAAATTTCATTACTCGAAGTTTTCATAAATCCAATGCCTCCGTTAATAGTTTCTTGAATATGTAAACTGTCCGAAAAATCGTCGGACAGTCAATTGTATCCCTATTGATAGTTATTCAATATCAAAACCAGTAATATCTTGTAAGTCTAATTCAAGCTCTTCCAAAGCAGTTGCTGCATCCGTATTTCCGTTTAATACATTATGCACAGCACGGAAAAAGGCAGTAGATACAGCATTGTAGTTAGGTGCACTAGCTGTCGAAGGTCTGGCTACAGCATTAATAAACACATCGTATAAGCTTCCAAAGAAAGGCGCTGCTTCTAATACATCCTCATCTTCATATAAATCCATTATGGTTGGATTAAGAGATCCATCAACTGCCCTCATTTTTTGCATATCATAAGATGCCATAAAAAGAGCTACATCAGCAGCTACATCAGGATTTTCACTATACTTACTGACAGCTAACTGCCATCCCCCTAGTGTAGCGGCAGGTTCTCCGTTAGTCCCAGCTGGTAGTGGGCTCACATCGAAGATATCTTTAACAGCACTGTCATCTTCTTGCCCTAAGCTATAAGCATATGGCCAATTTCTCATAAATGCGGCGTTTCCACCTTGCCAAATTGCACGGGCATCCTCTTCTGCCATCCCCGTCACACCTTCCGGAGATATTGTCCCTACCCAAGTAGCTGCCATATCAATTATTTCAGCAGCATTCTCATTATTAACGGTTATAACGCCTTCTGGACTAATAATTGTTCCTCCATTGTTAGATGCAATCCATTCAAGAGCATTGCAAGTCAAACCTTCGTAAGCATCTCCTTGCCACACATAACCAACAAAATCTTGATTTCCTTCGTCTCTTTCTCCCTGCTGAATTGTCTGTGCCTGCTCAACCAATTCTTCCCAAGTTTCTGGAGGAGCAAAATCATATTTTTCTAGCAAATCAGTCCGATAATACAGTAATCCTGCATCTGTGAACCAAGGAATAGCAACTAGTCTTCCGTTCACTGTATTATTCTCAACAATAGCAGGAAAATGATCTTCTACAACAGCATCCGCACCATATTCATAAAGGTCAACAAAATGTTCTTCTAAGTCTCCGGGCCAAATAACATCAATTTGATAAATATCTACTTCTGCACTTTGAGCCTCAAAAAACTGTAGATATAGCCCTAAACGATCTTGAGCAAGATCCGGGGTATCTAATACGTTTACAATAACATTAGGATTATCATCCATATACATTTCTGCAGCTAGTTGTGTTAGTTCTAATTCCTGGCCTACAGCTCCTGCTGCAACAGTAATAACTACTTCTTCTTCTGAAGGTTCTGTAATTGTTTCTTCTGAAACTTCCTCAACTGCATCCTCTTCAGCCGGAGATCCACAACCAGCTAACAAACTAAAGACTAACAATACTACCAACAGCATACAAAATAGATTTTTTCTCTTTCTCATTATTCTTCCCCCTTCTAATTTTTCATTACTTCATTACTAGCTAAGCTTCCATTATTACTAATAAGTGACTAAAAAGCATCCCCCCTTTTCAACAGTTTTTGAATTTTTAAGGTTCTTCAGATTTATCCTTTCACCGCACCTGCTGTCAAGCCAGCTACGATGCGACGCTGGAACACTAGTACTAAAATAACAATAGGAACCGTAACTAGAACAGCCGCTGCCATAATCTCTCCGAAAGGTTCCTGTCTAGCTACAGCGCCGGTAAAATAAGCAATTGCTACAGGTACTGTTCTTGCGGTGGGCTCAATAGAGGTAAATGTCAATGCAAATAAGTATTCATTCCACGCAGCTATAAAAGCTAATAGTCCTGTAGTTACTAAGGCGGGAGCTGTTAAGGGCAGCATTATTTTATAAAAGGTTTGAAAAGGAGTAGCTCCGTCTACTTGTGCAGATTCCAGAAGTGCTACAGGAAGACCACGAAAAAAGGAAGTCAATACCCATGTAGTAAAAGGTAGTGTAAAGATCATATAGGATAAGATCAGACTGATTAACGCTGGAAGCGACAGAGCCCTTATTACTGCATAAAGTCCTGCTAACACTGTTACTTGCGGAAACATAGTCATTGCTAAAATAAGGTAAAGCGTTGGTTTCTTACCCCTAAACCGTAGTTTACCCAGAGCAAACGCAGCGAAAGAGCCAGCAACCAAGGCCAGGGCTGTGGTAGAAAAAGCAATAATAGTGCTATTTACTATCCCTCGGATAAACTGTTGATTGTCAAATACCACTCGATAGTTTTGTAATGTTGGTGATATCTCTCCCGTTGCCGGATCTCTCGGCACCATGGTTGCGGGTGTCATTTGCAATTGAGCTTCTGTTTTAAGAGAAGAGTTGATCGCCCAATAAAACGGAAACAGTAAATAAATGAATATAATCATTAAAATAAAGTAAAACCCTATTTTGAGTATTCGTTGACGAACAGTTTTATGAGGTTTCATCCATCTCAACTCCTAACGATTTAATATAGATGATAGCAAACCCAAAGATAATAATAAAAATAATTACTCCAATTGCCGATGCTAATCCCATATTACGATTCCCAATAAGCTGGAAGTAATTATAAGTTGCCATCGAATACTGACTCTGACCCAATAGCACTTGAAAAACGTCAAAAACACGCAATGCATCTAAAGTTCTAAAAATCAGCGCTACAGCCATGGCTGGTTTTAGAAGCGGAAATGTAATGCTTAAAAACTGCTTTACCGGACCAGCACCATCGATGGAAGCCGCTTCATAAAGCTCTTCAGGAATCGTCTGCAATCCTGCTAAAAGAAGTAACGCCATAAACGGAGTCGTTTTCCAGACATCTACCGCTATCATCGCCGGTAATTGAAATGAACTGTTTGATAAAAAAGCAATATTGTTTTCAATTAAATCAAATCGATCCAAAAGCATGTTAAACATGCCTGTACGATTAGGCGCCAGCATCCACTCCCACATCCTGGCTGATACAACTGTTATTACAGCCCATGGAATAAGCATAGCCGTACGAGTGATCCCTTTGCCTTTAAAGTTACTATTAACTACTAAAGCAATTCCTAGCCCCAGAATCAATTCTAAAAAAACGGAAATAACCGTAAAAACAACCGTATTTTTAATTGCCTCTATAAAATCCACGTCTGTTGCACCTAAAACATACCGATTCCCCATAATGGTGAATGTTCTATATTCTCTATATCGAATCGGTTCCCTTGGCAGTACATCTATTGGCCTTTCATAGACAAAATCACCAGTTTCATTATCAAGAATAGGATGGTTTGTCGTTTCATCAATTACTGGCTCCAATTTTTGTACTGTCACGCTTAATAAGCGTCGATAGTTATCAAAACCAATGAATTCTGTTTCTTGACCACTAGCAAATTGCCGGTCAGTTAAACTGGTATAAAAAACCTGCCCCAATGGATAAATAGCTATCACAAGAAGAATGATTAACGCTGGTAACAGTAGTTTATAGGCTGTCAATTCTTCTCTTTTTGCCAGATCGGACCTTTTATTGTTTTTCAACCATCTCCCTCCTTTCTATCCACATAGTAGCTCTTAATGAAATTTTCCATTTCTTTTTTCGGATGCTGAAGCCATGATTGATAATGAGTGAGATCTATTTTTTTATCATTTGCTTTATTTTGCTTTTCTACTTCATTGATCTCTTTTTTATCGATTAGAATATTTGCAATAACTTCTTCGTAAGTATTAGCGGTTGATTGCCACGTAAAACGTTCAGCTACCCTCTTAAGACCTTGTTTATGAAAGTAGCTCCATTTTTCAGAATCCTTGACTAAATCCAATAGGTTTTCAGATATTTGGGTAGAACTTTCTGGATCCACCAGTACCCCAAATGATTCTAAACCTTCTTTTAGAATTTCCCGCCCCCCTCCATTCGATGTCACGACAACAGGTAGCCCGCAAGCCATCGCTTCAATTGTTGCGAGTCCAAACGGTTCATACAGCGAAGTTAAACAAAAGACACCACCATCACTTGCTAGTGCTCTATAGCAAGAAGCTAGTTCTTTCTGACTGAACAATTGTATAAAAGCTACTTTGCCTCCCAAATGATAGCGTTGAATCATATCAAGTATTTTTTTCATCTCTAATTGCTCTTCTTCTTTTAATTCACTAAAATCATTATAAGGATTTTCAGTTCCCCTCACAGCGATTAATAGATTCGCCCTTTCTTGTAGTTTAGCATTACTTGCAAAAGCCATGATCAATCCACTAACGTTCTTTTTAGGATCTAGTCGGCTTGAAGAAATAATAAAAGGCAGATTCCTACGATGTTTGCTTAAGTCCCTGGATCTGATTTTGTTTAATTTTTCAGAAAGTTCTTTCTTGTAATAAAAATAGCTTTGATTTACTCCTGGAGGAGCTACTATAAATTTTTTAATATCTTTTTCAAATAGATCACTGTATAGTCCATGCTGATACTGTTTGGTTTTTTCCTGCGAAGTGCTAACAAAACGAACCGATGCTTCCTTCATAGCCAATCGCTCAGCATGAATACGGGTTGCAAAAGAATAGTATCGGATCAACTCATCAAACTTAGATTCTGTCATCCCAACTTTATCCATTTTCTGTGCACCAAGTGAATGAGCTGTAAATGAAAACGGTATATCCGTTATTTCATTTAGCATTACCCCTGCAATACCACCATCTCCATAATGAGTAGTAATAAAATCTGGCCAATCATTCGTACTATAAAAGAATCTAATAATTCCCTCGACATATTCTATCAAAAATGGCCAAAGTAGCTCTTTTCGTAAAAAAACATCCCCTCCGAAAGGTATTCGGATTATTCGCACTCCTGTATCTGGGTAAACTTCTTCTTTTGCTTCAAATTCTGGCCATTGAGGATCTATGATCATTCTTGTAAATATATCAACCTCATGCCCCTTGTTCCTTAAGGCATTTGCAAGTTCTTTTACATATACCAATTGCCCACCAAAATCTGGATGTTCTGTCCAGTAACTATCCTTAATATCAAAGTTACCTTGTGGATTTAAAAAAGCTATTCGCATAAATGATCCTCCCTATTTTTTCTCCCTATTGGCTTCTTATTATTAACATTCCTTTGGCAACGGTAAATCTGTTATAGCTCCTACATGCTCTAGTTTATGAGCTGCAATCTGACTTCCATGGTCCAACGCTTTATGTAAATCGTTTTTCATTAATAATGAAGCCATAAATCCAGCCCAGAAAGCATCGCCAGCACCAGTAGTATCTATAACGGTTTTTGCATACGAAGGTACATTTATTCGTTTTCCCGAATGATAAGCGGTTAACCCTTTTGCACCTTTGGTGAGAATAATTGTCATTTCATTTTTTTCACTTAACTCCATAAAAACATCCTCTATCATAGAGCCTTGAATATTCCAAATATTCAAGGCATCATCCTCAGAAGGTTTTATAATATCCACCAGCGGTAATACGTATTCTTGAATCCATTTAGCACCATCATGATTTATTTCCCATAAGTTTTTCCGGTAATTCGGATCAAAGGTAATCAGCTTTTTCTGAAACCTGGCGTATTGAAGTAGATCCATTGTCACAGCCCTTATTTGCGGCATCGAAAGTGCCCAAGCAGTAAAATGAAAAATTTTACATTGATCAATTAACTGATAGTTAGTATCTTTATCTTTTAGACAGTAATCAGCATTTCGAACCGCAAAATAATGTGGACTTTCTAAACTTTTAGTAACAAAAATCATAGAAGTTGCTTCTTCAACTTTTTGCAAACCTTCTATATTTACATTTCGAGTCTTAAGGAATTCCTGAATAAACTCCCCAAACTCATCGTTGCCCACACTACCAATAATAGCCGTTTTAAGACCCATACCTGATAGATTAACAGCGATATTTCCAGGCGATCCCCCAAAGGTCTTTTGAAAGTGAACAGCCGATTTCAATTCTGTTACGTAATCTTCAGAGATAAAATCAATTAGCAATTCTCCTACCGTTAGAACATCTAAACTAGCTTCATTTAGGAAAGTTTTTTTATTTATATTCATTTGTTATTCCTCCAAAACAGGAGATTTTAAGGTGCTTTTTCGAAAAATGATTGAATGTGGTAATACAATATTTTTTTCTGTTACGTTAATTCCTTCTATTTTAGCAATCAACATTTCGCCTGCCGTTTTCCCTATCTCTATAATGGGTTGACGAATTGTTGTAATGGAAGGGTTATAATACATTGCAATAGGAACATCATCAAAACCAGAAACTTCAACATTTTCCGGTATTCTAAGTCCATGGTCTATCAAGGCTTTGATAGCTCCAATTGCCATCAAGTCGCTTGTCGCAACAATAGCCGTTGCTCTATATCCCTCATTCAAAAATCGTTTGACTGCTTTATATGCACTATCTATTTTAAAAGTGCTTCTGAGAACCAAATGCTCTCTCAAAGGAATATGATACATTTTTAAAGCATCCTGATATCCCTTAAATCTTTCATAGCCTGATGTTCTATCTGTTAATGGCGCTCTGATAATTGCAATTTGACGATGACCCCGTTTAAGAAAAAAGCTGGTTATTTCTTTTGCGGCCTGATAATTGTTGATATCTACGCTAAAGCTGCGCAAATCATTGCATTTGCGATTAACAAAAGTAACAGGTAATTTGTTTTCACTAAAAAACCGCTTATGTGCCTCTGTCACTTTTGATGTCATAAATACAATCCCATCAACATATTTCTCGCGAAGCATTCGCAAATGCTCCACTTCTTTTTCATGACTGTGAAAGGTATGACATAATACAATATGATATTGATGTTCTTGTACTACGCATTCTATCCCACGAACAATTTCTGCAAAAAAAGAATTAGTTATATCTGGTATCAAAACTCCAATAAAACCTGTTCTTTTCTGAACCAATCCTCTTGCCACCGGATTTGGTTTGAACTGCAACTCTTCGATCGCCCTAAGAACCTTTTCTTTCTTATCTTGATTTACCGGTTTGGATTCATTGATTACCCGAGAAACGGTTGCTTTAGAGACGCCTGCCAACTTTGCCACTTCATTAATCGTTAATTTCATTACCACCAGTTCCTTTCGGGAAATCGGTTTCCTTACAATAATTATAGTGCCTCTTCAAATATTTGTCAAAGAATTTTATTTTTTTCTGAATAATCTGACCCAACTCTTATCTTCCAAGGAATCTAGACTGTTTAATAACAGTTCATTGAGGTATAATAATCACAATAACTTTTACAAGGAGAGATCATATGGATCAAAAAGTGGAATGTACGTGGGTAGATAATTTGGTGTTTGATGCAAATTTAGATGGTCATCATGTTATTATGGATGCAAGTCCCGAAGTTGGTGGCGAAGATAAGGGAGCCCGCCCAAAACCCCTCTTATTAGCAAGTCTAGCGGGTTGCACCGGTATTGATGTGGTTTCAATTCTAAAAAAGATGCGTGTAGATTTTGAAGGCTTTCGAATGGAAGTGACTGCTAATTTAACAGAAGAACATCCCAAAATATATGATAAAATGTTAGTCACCTACTATTTCAAAGGAAAAAATCTTCCGATGGATAAACTGGAAAAAGCTGTTCAACTTTCCGAAGAAAAATATTGTGGTGTTTCGGCAATGTTGAAAAAAGCTGGACTAATTGAATATAAGATTATTATTGAATAAAGAAAACATTTATTGATAAAACAGGAGGGAATCTTATGCATACAAAATTATTTATTCCCGGACCGGTGGATGTTGCACCGGATGTGCTGGAAAAAATGGGAACTCCCATGATTGGCCACCGAACCAAGGCTGCCAGCAATTTACAGCGAAGTATTTCTGAAAAAATGCAGAAGGTGATGTTTACAAATAGACCGATTCTACTATCCACTTCTTCCGGCACCGGTTTAATGGAAGGCTCCATTCGATCCTGTACCAGAAAGCGGGCAGCGGTTTTCTCAGTAGGTGCCTTTGGCAAACGCTGGCATGAAATTGCAGAAGCCAACGGTGTCCCCGCAGACCTGTTTGAATCAGAAACAGGAGCACCTACAACGCCGGAAATGGTAGAAGATGCCTTGGCTACTGGCAAGTATGATTTGGTTACGATAACCCATAACGAAACTTCGACTGGTATAATGAACCCGGTGGAAGCCATCGCGGAAGTCATTAAGAAATATCCTGATGTGGTTTTCGCCTTGGATACAGTAAGCTCAATGGCTGGCACCAAGATTGAAGTGGATCGGTTAGGTGTGGATCTTTGCATTACTTCCACCCAGAAAGCCCTTGGCCTTCCGCCAGGACTGGCTATTTGCTCTATCTCAGAAAAAGCAATTGAAGCAGCCAGGCAGGTTCCTAATAGAGGGTATTATCTCGATCTCCTGACACTTTACGAATATATTCAAAAGAAAGACCATCAATATCCATCCACTCCCTCTTTATCTCATATGTTTGCTCTGAATTATCAGCTAGATCGTATTTTGGAAGAAGGATTGGAAAACCGCTTTCAACGTCATCTGAAGATGGCACAATACACTCGCCGTTGGGCCAAGGAACAGTTTGAATTGTTCCCAAAGGAAGCTTATGCTTCCAATACCCTGACCACTGTCAAGAATACAAAAGGACTCAGCGTGGCTGATTTGAATAAAAAGTTAGGGAAACGAGGTTACTCCATTTCCAATGGCTATGGGTCTTTAAAGGAAAAAACGTTCCGAATAGCTCATATGGCCGATACTACATTAGAGGAGCTAAAGACACTCTTGAAAGAAATTGACGATATTATCAAATAAAATCGACATGACCGGGAGGTAGTTTCATGAGTATGAAAGAGAAAATGAAAGTACTAATTGCTGACGATATTGCACCAAGTGCTGTAAAACTATTACAGGAAGCATGCTACGAAGTCGATACAAATACCTACAGTCCAGAAGAATTGAAAAAAAAGCTGGGTCACTATCATGTATTAATAGTGCGTTCCGCCACCAAAGTTCGTAAAGACCTGATTGATGCCGTTGAAGGTTCTAACTTAGAATTGATTGTTCGAGCAGGTGTCGGACTGGACAATATTGATGTAGGTTATGCTAAGTCGAAAGGCATTGAAGTGAAAAACACACCTAATTCCAGCATTGGATCAGTAGCAGAACTGGTGCTGGGCCATATGCTATCTCTGTCGCGAAACCTACATCGATCCAATGTCACCCTGCGTAAGGGGTCCTGGCCTAAAAAAGAATACAAAGGGACAGAATTATTTAACAGCACCTTAGGTATTATCGGCTACGGCAGGATTGGACGGGCAGTAGGCGATAAAGCCAAAGCCCTTGGCATGAAGGTTCAGTTTTATGAAATCTATGATGTGCAGAATGCTGATAAAGACATCAAACAAGTAGATATGGATATGTTGCTATCCACCTCTGATTTCATCACTTTACACGTACCCGCATTGCCTGGAAAATCTCCTATACTTGGAGAAGCAGAATTTCAAAAAATGAAAAAAGGTGTCTATATCATTAATTGTGCCAGAGGCGGCGTCCTCTCCGAGAAAGCACTCTTAAAAGCCATTGATGATGGCATTGTAGCTGGTGCAGGTCTTGATGTATTTGAAAAAGAACCGCCGGAATGTAAGGCGTTGCTTGAAAGTGAAAGAATTTCCCTATCACCACATATCGGCGCTAACACCTTTGAAGCTCAAGAACGAATCGGTAATGAACTGGTTGAAATTCTTCTGGATTTATGCGAAAGGAGACATTCATAAAATGGAAATAAGACCTTTTAAGGCACTTCGTCCAGCTCCCAACTTAGCATCTAAAGTAGCATGCTTGCCCTATGATGTCATGAACACGGAAGAAGCAGCTAAAATGACAGAAGGAAACCCTTACAGTTTTTTACATGTTATCCGATCAGAAATTGATCTACCACAAGTATCCAACCAGTACGATCAACAGGTTTATGAAAAAGCACAGAAAAACCTTCATAACATGGTTAAAAACCAGATACTGATTCAAGATCAAACACCATCTTTTTACTTATATCGACAATGCATGAACGGACGCCAGCAGCTAGGAATTGTTGCCTGCCATTCGATTGATGATTATGAAAATGGTTTGATAAAAAAACATGAATTTACACGTCCAGAGAAAGAAAACGATCGAATCCGTCATTTCGACCAATGTGATGCCCACACAGAACCGGTTTTCTTAACGTATCGGAGTGAAGCGAACTTTACCGGGCTGATCCGGCAATACGCTGCAGAACATGAACCGGTGTATGATTTTGCTACAGAGGATGAAATTCAGCATACACTGTGGATTGTCAGTAATAGCGAATGGGTTCAAAAGATAGCTGATACTTTCCAAAAGAACGTTGAAGTCCTTTACATTGCCGACGGTCATCACCGTACTGCTTCTGCCGCTAAGATTGGTTTTAAGCGACGTAAAGAGAATCCTGATCTTGATACCAATGACGAAAGTCAGTTTCTGATGGCCGTTTCTTTTCCGCAGGAAGACCTGTACTGCATGGAATACAATCGAGTAGTGAAGGATTTAAATGGCATGTCGGTGGATGAGCTACTAGCTAGAGTCTCACAGCATTTTGAATGCGAACCAGTGAATAAGCCCTACCAGCCAAAAGAAAAACATGAGTTTGGCATGCTGTTGAATAACCATTGGTACCGTCTAGTTGCAAAATCTCACACTTTTTCAGAAAACGATGTGATTCAGCAACTTGATGTTTCTATTTTACAAAATTATTTACTTCAGCCTATTTTGGGAATAATGGATCCCCGAACAGATAAGCGCATCGACTTTGTAGGCGGTATCCGAGGAATTGAAGAGTTGGAGCGAAGAGTTCAAAACGATATGAAGCTTGCTTTTTCCATGTTTCCCACCACCATCGAAGATCTATTGCAAGTAGCGGACGAAGATAAGATTATGCCTCCGAAATCCACTTGGTTTGAACCAAAGCTAAGGAGCGGAATTTTTCTACATCCATTTAAGGAGTATTAGGAAAGGAGCCATTTGGCTCCTTTCTAAATTCGACTGATATCATAAGGTGTTTCTTGGTATACAAAGTAGTTGAGCCAGTTGGAGAACAGTAAATTGGAATGTGCTCGCCAGGTAACAACCGGCTCTTTGGATGGATCATCGTAGGGGTAATAATTACGAGGAACTTCAATCTCCAGACCAGCTTTCACATCTCTGTCATATTCAGCTTTCAACGTCAATGGATCATACTCAGAATGACCAGTAACAAAAATGCTTTTACCATTAGCAGTAGAAGCAATATAAACCCCAGCTTCTTCTGATTCACAAAGGACTTCCAGCTCTTCTACCAAATCAATATCTTCCCTTCTCACTTCCGTATGTCGGGAATGCGGGGCCCATACAATATCATCAAATCCTTTTACCAGCCGATGATTCGACGTAAGAACTTTATGATTAAAGACACCGAATATTTTTTTTTCTACTGGATGTTTCGGTACTCCAAAATAGTGATACATAGCTGCCTGAGCTGCCCAACAAATAAAAATGGTGGAAAAAACATGGGTCCGTTTCCATTCCAAAATATTCTTCAACTCTTCCCAATAATAAACCTCATCAAATTCAAGTTTTTCAACAGGTGCCCCTGTTACAATCATACCATCAAACTTTTCATCCTTTATCTGTGAAAAAGTTTTATAAAAAGTTTGTAAATGCTCTTGAGCAGTATTTCTTGATTCATGGGTTTCCGGATGTAGAAGCGTTACATCAACCTGAAGTGGAGAATTTCCTAACAACCTCAGAAGCTGAGTTTCTGTCGTTATTTTAGTTGGCATTAGGTTAAGAATCAGAATTTTTAATGCCCTTATATCTTGAGAGTAAGCCCTGCTTTCTTTCATTATAAAAATATTTTCGTTGTTTAGTGTTTCAAAAGCCGGTAGATTATCTGGTATTTTTACTGGCATGATATTTACCTCCTTGTTCAGCTATTTAATGCTTGGTTCAGATCGTCGATAAGGTCTTCCGCATCTTCCAACCCTATGGAAACTCGAACCATGTCTGGACTGATGCCAGAATTCCGTTGCTGCTCTTCCGATAATTGAGCATGCGTGGTACTTGCTGGATGAATCACAAGAGATTTAGCGTCAGCTACATTTGCCAACAGAGAAAATATTTCTAATGAATCGATAAATTTTTTCCCTGCTTCTAGACCACCTTTGATCCCAAAGGTGAAAATGGATCCAACGCCTTTAGAAAAGTACTTTTGATAAAGATCGTTATAAGGACTGTCCTCTAGTTCTGGGTAGTTAACCCACGATACCTTAGGGTGTTTTTTGAGAAAAGAAATAATTTTTCTGGTATTCTCCACATGTCGCTCTAACCGTAAGGATAGAGTCTCAAGGCCCTGCAAAAACATAAAAGCATTAAAAGGACTTAAGGAAGCTCCAGTATCACGTAATAACTGAACTCTTGCTTTAACAATATACGCAGCCGATCCAAAAGTATCTGTATAGCAAATACCATGATAAGTAGGATCTGGCTCTGTCAAACCAGAAAATTTACCACTCTTTTCCCAGTCAAAGGTACCCCCATCCACAATAAGACCACCAATACTAGTTCCATGTCCCCCTATAAACTTAGTGGCAGAATGAACTACAATATCAGCCCCATGTTTTAATGGCTGAAATAGGTAAGGTGTCGCAAAGGTGTTGTCAATGATCACTGGTATTCCATGGCTATGAGCAATTTTAGCCACTGCTTCCAGATCAATGAGGTTTATATTAGGATTGCCTATACTTTCTAAAAAAACTGCTTTGGTTTTTTCATTGATGGCTTTTTCAAAGTTTTGAGGATCATCCGGTTGTACAAAAATAGTTTTTATCCCATATTTAGGTAGCTGTGCATCCAGCAATGTATAAGTTCCTCCGTACAGCGCGTTTGATGCTACAATTTCATCCCCTGCTTCAGCAATGTTCATAATGGCATAAGTCACTGCGGCGGCTCCTGAAGCCACTGCCAAAGCGGCTACTCCACCTTCAAGAGCCGCCATCCTTTTTTCAAAAACATCCGTTGTAGGATTCATAATTCGGGTATAAATATTACCAGCTTCTTCCAATGAAAATAGTTTAGCGGCATGTTCCACGTTGTCAAACACATAGGATGTCGTCTGATAAATTGGTACGGCTCTGGAACCCGTTGTCGGATCTGCTTCCTGCCCTGCATGGATTTGTAATGTGTCGAATTTTCTGGTTTTTTCTTTCATTTTTATCGCTCCTTTTTTTTGAGAATAAGAAGAACCTCTTTCGCAGGTGCAAAAGAGGTTAGATTGTTTCGAGTCTCTCATCTCTTAGGTGTTCACCTACAGGATTTGGCACCGTGCATTATATGCCGGTTGCCGGGCTTCATCGGGCCAGTCCCTCCGCCACTCTTTATAAGAGTAAGTTATTTAATTGATAGATATATTATCATCCTTTTAACGACTTGTCAACAGTACTTCCTCTCATTGAAACATTTGATCGCATCTATTTTATGTATTTTAGGAATATTTTTGATATGATTAATTTTTATGTTATACTTCATTATTATAATTCTTTTGATTCTGTCTGGAGGTAATTTAATTGTCTAATGAAAAAAGTGACTACACAATTAGACTTGCACAAAAAAAGGATTTACCAGCTATTACATTTATTTATAATCAAGGTATTTCGACTCGTTATGCAACTTTAGAATCGGAATATAAAAATTTAGATGAAATGAAAGAGTGGTTTATGACAAGGAACCCTAGGTATTGTGTTATCGTTTTAGAGTATGATGGTGAGATATTAGGTTGGGCTTCGTTAAATCCATTTCATTATCGTACAGCTTATGATGGAGTTGCCGATTTTTCAATCTATATTTCTGAAAACCATCGAGGAAAGGGTCTAGGCAAAGTATTGATGAAATATTTAGAAGATCTAGCAAGGGAAAATAAATTTTATAAACTCGTTTTGTTCACGCCAAATCATAATGAATCCGCAAAAAAACTTTATATGAATAGAGGTTTTCGTATTGTTGGCATTTACTATCATCAAGGTAAAATTGATGACAAGTGGATAGATATTGCAATAATGGAGAAATTACTAGGCAATAATCCCTCCACATAATGTCAGTCCACCACTTAAGTGGGCTGTTTGTTTTTATCTAAAAATTTCAAGACGTATTTTCAACCGTATACCCAATAATATTCTGAACTCGTTCAACATAGTCTGTAATAATTCCATCAATATCGTACATTAATACTTCTCTAATGTCGTCTTCTTCATTCACTGTCCAAACCCATACTTCTCTTTCGTCTTTTTTAGCGTTACGAATGAATTCTCTATTCAACATGCTCTGGTCAATTGCATAATAGTCTACATCTAATTGAGAAATATCACCTAATGCATAATACAGAATTTGACCTAAGTATAAATCAGGGTTTTGTTTTCTTATCATCTGTAATAACTCATAATCAAAAGATTGAACGTACACGCTATTCGCCATATTGGACCTTTCAATGGATTTCACTACTTCTTCGGCTAGAATCTCTATTGGTCCATAGGCTTTGACATCAATAATAACTTTTGCCTTCCCTTTGATTTCTGCAAGCACTTCATCTAAGGATACAACCGTTTCACCTTTAAAGTCTTCCGAAAAGCTGCTTCCAATATCAAGTTGTGACAACTCTTCATAAGTTAATTCAATAGGCCTTTCGGGAATGCCAGCTACTCGAGCCAAGCCCATATCGTGATTCAAGATGACTACGTGATCTTTGGATAGTTGCACATCAATCTCAATAAAATCCGAATGTTGTTCTAGTGCAGCACGAACCGCACTCATCGAATTCTCAGGTGCATTAATTGGATCACCTCTATGAGCTGCTATTTTAACATCTCTACCTAGATGAACAAAGTTTTCATTCAATGTATGTCCAATCATAAACGTTCCTAAAAGATTAAGCATTAAAATGGTCAATAATAAGGCCCTTCTTCTTTTAATTAAACGGGTAAAAAACCATTCTATTTTTTCTAATTTTTTGTTTCTAACTGTTTCAAATTCACCGGAGCTTTTCATCTTAGTTTTATTTCTCAAATAGTAAAATAACCTGGTTATGTATATGATGTTTATTGGCATGACAAGCATTGCCAGTATCATCCCAAGTAAACTATTAAAAGTAAGTATATAGGCTCCTAATAATCCTCCGGTTTTAATACCAATGTGAGAAGGTATAAAAGAAATAGCTGAGAAAATAATAAAACTTCCACCCACAATAATAATATTAAGAATTAGTAAGCTGGCTAAATGAATAATATTTCTACCTTCCGTCAATTTAGCGCTACAACTTATAGCTTTTCGTGCTGGTAAATTTTCCAATAAAATATAGTGCACTGCAAATATCCATCGCAACAATATTAAGGTAAACAGTGCTAGTATACTTCGATATACGTAAAGCATTATCTTGGAGTCCTGAATCATGTTCATCAGTATAGGCGGAACTTCTATTTTACTTGTTATTTCGGTGGCAACAGGTATATCAATAAGTGGTGCAACAACTAAAATAACAAAGATAAAATGAAGCATCCCTATACCAATAATTCTAGGAACAGAAAAGATAGCTGTTATGATAGCTTCCGATATAAATACTTTTTTGGAAAAAATTTTTCTTTGAGCTAACACAATAAGACCACCGAGTTCTATAAAAACAATCATGACCGAGATCGATGCAATAATGATAAGCCCTATTAAGCCCTCATAACTCAAAACGATTCTGAAAGCGTCTTTATTTATGAGTACACCTGCTCCCATCGAAATAATCAGTCGGTTAAATAAATAGCCTAGTAGCGGGATAAAAATAACACTGGTAAGAATTAAAAAAACAAATCCATACGCTATATATCCCCTATAATATTTTTTAAAATCTATTAAACTTTTCAGTAATAGATTGTTACGAATATTCACCATGTATTCTCCTTTTGAGATAAAAAATAATCAAAAACCGTACTGATCTATTCAGTACGGCCTAAGGACATTAGCTTACTATCGTAAATAATTATTTGCAATACCATGGTGGAGGCGAGGAGAGTCGAACTCCTGTCCGAAGGCTCTTTGTCGTCGCTTTCTCCGAGCACAGCTACTGTTTTGGATTCTCATCTCCTCCGCCGTTCAGTAGCAAACTGCGGATTTGACCAGCCTTGATTGTACAACGCAAAGTCAAGGCACCCTTTGCGACGTTCCCCGTTTAAATGACGTCACGACCCTGAATGACGGGACATCCAGGCGCAACGAGCTACCTTATATTAGGCAGCTAACGCGTAATTATTGTCTGCGTTTATCTTTAGTTGTTCCGTTCTTTTACGTGTACCCGAAACAAAACACGGCTCGCTTACGAAAACTCCAAACCCCCGTCGAAACCATTACGCCCCCTTCTACTGTTTTTGCCGTTCCCTAAGCTCTTTTTGGATCTTACGATCGGCATCCCTTTTTGCTATGTCTTGTCGTTTGTCATATTTTGCTTTTCCCCGAGCAACAGCCAACTCAATTTTAACTAATCCCTTTTTCAGGTAAACCCTTAAAGGGATCAGTGAATATCCTTTTTGCTGGACATACCCAATGAGTTTGCGTATTTCTTTCTTATGAAGCAACAACTTGCGAACACGCAAAGGGTCTGTGTTGAAAATATTTCCCTGTTCGTAGGGACTTATATGAACATTATACAGGAAAACTTCACTGTTTTCAACCCGGGCATAACCATCTTTTAGATTGACTTTACTTCCACGAATGGATTTTACCTCTGTTCCTTTCAATGCAATTCCTGCTTCATATACTTCTTCGATGAAATAATCATGTCTAGCTTTACGATTTTGTGCGATTACTTTCATATTGTCAGCCATTTTACTTCATTCCTTTTTTAATCAGTTCCTGTACTTCCAAGTCCGTTGGCAATGAACTTTGAGCACCCATTTTGGTTGTAGCCAATGCTCCTGCAGCATTAGCAAAACTTAGAGCATCCGTCATGCTTTTTTCTTTCATTAATGCTATCAAAAGAGCCGCATTAAAAGTATCTCCAGCTGCTGTTGTATCAATAGCATGGACAGCAAAAGGCTTTCCTTTCGTGGTTTTATCTTCATTAACCGCTATAGATCCTTTTTCACCTAAAGTTACAACTACTTGATTAACTCCTTTTTTTAATAAAGCTTGCACACCCATATCAGTATTTTCTACTCCAGACAAGAGTGATAACTCAGTTTCATTGGGAGTGATGATATCAATCAATGGATATAAACTATCTGGTAGTATTTGAGCGGGAGCAGGGTTTAGCAATATTCTTTTTCCTAAAGCCTTTAACCGCTTAATTCCATATTCCACTGTTAGCAATGGTGTTTCTAACTGAAACATGACCCACTCTGCATCTTCTACTAAATACAGTTTATCATCAATCCATTTTTCTGTCACATCATAATTAGCCCCTGGATAAACCATAATGGTGTTGTGGCCTTCTTTATCTATTGTAATAGAAGCATTCCCAGACGGAGTTTCAGTTCGCATGACTCCTTCTGTATTAACTTTTTCTATATTTAAGTGCTCCATTAATTGATCACCAAATCCATCTTTACCAAGGGCACCGATCATTGTAACATCGGCTCCTAGTCTAGCAGCAGCAACCGCTTGATTAGCTCCTTTCCCCCCTGGAACTGTCCTATAATGATCTGCCAGGAGTGTCTCTCCTTTTTGTGGCAACCTTTTTACTTGAAATATCATATCCATGTTGATGCTACCAATAACTGCAATTTTCATCGGCATACTCCTCCTTGATTGCACGCCTGCCTGATAGACTGAACAGTCCACTTAGCCAGACCAGAAATAGTCATGTTGTTCATAGTGCGCACATAAGTTTCAAGCTCATCTCCTATAGGAGCCTTCCATTTTTCTTCTATCCCATCAAGCCCATGAATAATACCTAGTATCGTAGCTATCTGCGCAGCGTTACAGTCAACGTCCCGTCCTGAAAGAGAAATAATTTCCATTGTTTTATTAAAGTCTCCATTGCCATACCACAAAGCAATCACCTCTGCTGCAGCATTGGGGTATGCATGGATCCAATTATACCTTTCATATTTCTCTTCACAAAGCCTCCACGCTTTCAGCCATTCATCATAACGTCGACACTGCTGTAGAGCAAATGTCACCACTTGAAAATATTCACTTTTTTCAGGTATGAGATTGATACTTTGTATCAGAATCTCCCGGACTTCTTTTTTTGAGAAAGCCATAGATACCATTATCGCATTAAATATTTCACCTATAATACCATTATTATAATGAGAAATAGAACCATCCATCCAAGCTAACCTTGCTGCTTCTTTAGGATTTCCAGGTGCTACCATGCCACAAATTGCACCCCTCATCTGTGCACCTATCCATTCATAAAAAGGATTATTGTTTACACCACTTTCTGGTGGATATATTCCTAGCTTTAAATTCCGAAGTGCAATATCTTCCGCAGACCAGCCAAAAGGAATAAGAGCTACCCATTCCTCTGCAATATCTGATGCTGTAATTTTATATCCTTTTTCAGAAAACGCTCTTAAGAATGCTAATTCATAAGTGATATCATCATTAAATGTATTAGGTTTGCGTAGATAGTCCTTCACCTCTCCAAATAGGCTCATAAGCTGATCTGTTGTATACCCTTCCAGTGCCGTCCCAATTGCTCCAGCAATAATTTGCGCTAACCAGCCGGCATGAATTTTTTCTAAAAATCCAGCTTGATTTACATCGATATATATTGAATCAGGAAATTTTACCGAAGATTCATATTGTTCCCAGCTGTAAAATTCTTCATAGGTCCAGTAAGTATCCTTTTGATTCTTAGGAGCCTTGAACAACTCATGAAAAATTCGTGCCGTAATCCGGTGAAGTGATGCCATATCATCAGTTTCCCATGCTTTTAGTCCAGGTTCTATCCATTTTTCAGCTTGCGATACATCCAACCCTCTATTTTCCATGTCTTGCATCGCTGCAATAATTAATCGCTCAGGTGCACCTGAACCAGGCACTTCACTATACCACCACATTTTCACTCGCTGGTCTTCTATATTCTCTGCCTGCTTAATGGAGCTCCAAGTTTGATCATCCTCTGAAAGAAGTTTTGGAACGGCATTTTTTATTAATTCCATTTCCATAAGCCGCGCTTTCATAAGACAGCCTCCTTTATTTTCAAAACATAAGCTGTGTTTTACCTTTTCCTATAACCATTAAATTTTCAGCTTGATATTCTAGGTTTTTTTGTACTTTTTTTTCATCTAGTTTTAGAGAACCTTCGTATTTTAACCATTTACCAGAAACCATCACGTTTCTTATATTGGAATGATCAGCGCTATATATGATAGCTGCTAACGGATCATAGACAGGCTGTGTAATGATTCCATTAAGATCCCAACAAATTAAATCTGCTGCACTTCCCGATGCAATCTTTCCACTATTAAAAGGAAGTGCCTGATGACCTCTCATCAAAATATTCCATAAGTCTTTCAACTTAAACTTTTCGGCATCTCCGGTAATATATTTTCCTATTAGCCCAAAATATCTGATCTGCTCCAACGGGTTAAGAGTGTTTGAACTTGCAGCACCATCTGTGCCAGAAGTTAGTGGCAATGTATCACTAAACTGCCATATTCTACCCATTCCCATAGCAAGTTTCATATAAGTTTTAGGGCTAATTGCCATGTAGGAATTGTCTCCTAACAGATTGATGTCATCTTTTGTAACCCAAAGACCATGAGCGATAATCGTTGGAAGATCAAATCCGCCTGCATCCGCAAAGATTTGAAATGGTGTTTTTCCATATATGCTCAAACTATCTTTTAATTGCTGTTCTGTTTCAGATAAATGAATGTGCAAACCCACCTTCATTCTAGAGGCTTCATTTACCATGATTTTAAGAGTTTCAGGCGGGCAAGTATACGGAGCATGAGGTCCTAAACGAAAAGATACCGTATTTCTATTTTTATAGTAGTGACTAATTAACTTAAGCGCTGACTCCAAATCTTCTCTAAAGGTAGGTGAACTACCAAAAATAGTAGTTGCAAAATCACAGCGAACTCCAGTTTTTCTAACAGCCTCTATGACCGTTTCTCCAAACATATAATGATCAGCAAAAGCGGTCACACCATAATGAATCATTTCACAACATGCAGCCATTGTACCTGCATACACATGTTCTTTTTGAATCTTGCTCTCATAAGGCCATATTTCCTTATTAAACCACTCATCAATCGCAACATCTTCTGCCAAGCCCTTAAATATATTCATAGGTGAATGGGTATGAAGGTTTACAAAACCAGGAGTAATCACCATCTTAGAAACATCTAAAATTTCTTTAGCTTTCCAGTGAAAATCCCATTTGTCTGCTATTATCTTTATTTCACCATCAGCGATAAGAATATGCTTTTCAGGTGTAAAGAAGCCGGATTCATTAAGAATACCGGCATTTTTAAGAATAACATCATATCTCATAGCTCTTTATCAACCCTCTTAACAAGTCTACAAATCTTTCCCTATCCATTTCTGTTGCGACCTGTGTATTTGGCTTCTTACCCGTAACACGCATCGTATCTACTACTGTTTTTCCAGTAGTGTAGTCTCCTTTTGTTTCCACCGTTACAAAGTAATCTTCTGTTTGTATTAGAGTTGGATCAATAGCAGCTGCTATTGCTGAAGGATCATGCATAATGGCGCCTTCAAAATTAAATCGGGAAGCAAATTCATGAATATGTTGCATCATTTCCTTTGCTAACCAAACGCCATTCTGTTTTGATGAATCACCCATACTTTCAATTTCATTTTTAGTAAGCCATGCTTTATGAGTACAGTCTAAGCCAACCATTGTAATAGGAATTCCCGATTCAAATACTATCTTAGCAGCCTCTGGATCTGCAAATATATTATATTCAGCGGCTGGTGTATCATTCCCATAACCGATAGACCCACCCATCATTGTAATGCGAGATATGCCATTCTTTAAAGTAGGATATTTCATTAATGCTATTGCAACATTACTCAAAGGACCTAATGTAATGAGATGGATTTTTTCATCGTTTTTAATACTCATTTCATAAAACAAATCCCAGGCCTTGGTACTCAGATATTCTATTTTAGCTTCCGGTAGCTCTACATGTGCCATTCCAGATTCTCCATGAACATGTCCAGCCGTTACCAACGGTCTCATAATCGGTTTTTCAGCACCTCTTGCTACAGGTACTGATTTATCTAAAAAAGAAACAATTTTCAACCCATTAACGGCTGTTTTTTCTGCCGTTTGGTTTCCTGCAACAGTCGTAATAGCTTTTACATCTAGTTTATCAGAAGCTAATGCCATAATCAGTGCAATGGTATCGTCTGTGCCCGGATCACAATCTATAATAACGGGTATCTTCATTGGATATCCCTCCTCTTACAATGTTTTTTCAAAGTTTCTAATGATACTTTTTAAGACTATCCATTAAAAGTTTTATAAATGCCTCACGATCCACATCATAGATAACCTCCGTATTGGGAATCTTACCAGTCACACCACGATAATCCACTACAGTAGCACCTGTGGTAAACTCACCCTTAGTCTCGATAGCTACATGCAGGTGTTTGGTCGTAAAGATATCTGGTTTAATAAGCCAAGCAACCGCACATGGATCATGAAGAGGACTACCTTCAAATCCCATTTCTTTGTGGAATTTAGCAAAAAAATCGAGCAGTTCTGCTACCATAACAGAAACTTTTCCACCTTGCAGACGAATAGATTCTATTTCTTCATCATATACTTGTGCCTTATGGGTAACATCTAAACCACTCATCGTGATAGGAATACCACTTTTAAAAACCACATCAGCTGCTTCCGGATCAACAAGAATATTAAACTCAGCTGCAGGAGTCCAGTTTCCACCTACTGCCGATCCACCCATTAAGGAAATTCGCTCTATGCGATCTTTCACATTAGGGACCGTTAACAGCAATGTAGCAATGTTCGTTAGCGGTCCAGTAGGAACCAACACTATTTTATCTTTGCTTGTCATAATAATTTCTTCCATCAGTTCAATAGCACCTTTTCCATAAGGTTTAAAGGTAGGCTCTGGCAAATAAGGTCCTTCGAGCCCACTTTCTCCATGTACCTCTGGTGCAATTTGCAATTCTCTCACTAATGGTTGGCTAGCACCTGGAGCAACAGGTATACCTTCAACTCCTGCAAAACTCAAAATACGCATGGCATTATTTAAGGTTTTTTCACTCGTTTGATTTCCACCTACCGTTGTTACTGCTTTAACTTCCAACTCCTCACTTGATATTGCAAGCAAAAGCGCTATTGCATCATCATGTCCTGGGTCACAGTCAATTATTACAGGTTTTTTCATACTCGATCCTCCATTTTTTGTCTTTTTGATGCATTTTTCTGTCTTATTGCATAAATAACTAATCCAATGATTGTCACCAGATACGGAAGCATTTGAACAAATTCTGATGGTATTTTAAAGCGTTGTAATGAGTTAGAAAGCGCATCCGCAGCACCGAATAATAGTGATGCCAGTAATATTCCCAGAGGTCTCCCCATACCCAAAGCTTCGGCAGCTAATGCTATAAATCCTCGTCCGGCAGTCATATCTGTAGAAAATCTGGATACATACCCCATCGACATATAAGCACCGCCAAAACCTGCAAATGCACCACTCAGTATTAATGCAATGTACTGAACCTTTTGAACGCTTATTCCCACGGATTCGGCTGCATGAGAGTTTTCTCCTACGGCTCTTATTTGTAATCCCAAAGGTGTCTTATATAGAAAAACATAGACTAAGAAAACGGATAATAGTGAAACATATGTTAAGATGTTGTGATTTGATAGAATGTCACCAAGTATAGGAATATTTTCCAGTATTGGTATACTAACTCGCGGTAATACCTGGCTACTAATTGATGACGATATCCCTCTATCTCCAGAAATAACAAAAAGTGCAAAAACGGTTCCTCCGGACGCCATAAGATTAATAGCAATCGCTGCCAATATTATATTTGTCTTCAGATTCAGCGCGAAATATCCTAACATTAACCCTAATAGCATCCCTATCAAAACAGCACCCACTAATCCCGCAAACGCACTGCCGGTGTATCCACTAATAACAACTCCAGTTAAAGCTGCTGTTAACATTGTTCCTTCCATACTTATATTTACTACACCTGCTTTAATGGAAATCATCGCTCCTAAGGTTGCGAAAAGAATAGGGGTGGTAACACGCAATACTGAATATCCAAAAGTAGTGGAGAAAATCAAATTAAATAAACTATCCATTGCTCACCCCTCCATTCTTCTGTGCTTCTAGCTTCATTTGCTCTTTGACAACGACTCGATGCTTCCAACCTGCTAGCAACCTTTCGGCTGTAACCAGCATAATCATAATCCCTTGAATGATCGCCACAACCTCACTGGGAACATCTGAAAACCTTGCCATTACATCTGCTCCAATTCTTAAATAGCCAAGAAAAATTGCAAATACTGGAATTAACAGCGGATTATTCCTTGACATGATAGCAACAATAACACCATCCCATCCATAGCCTGGAGATTGGAACCAAGTAAATCGGCTATACATACCCAATAACTCTACTGCACCACCTATTCCTGCTAAAACACCTCCAATAATCTGTGAATAAATAATAACAGCTGTTGTATTTATACCAGAGTACTCAGCAAATTTGATGTTTTGACCAGTCATTCGAAGTGCATATCCCCATTTTGTACGGAACAGAAATAAGTATACAAGAAAAACAAAGATAATCGCAATAATAAACCCAAAATGAAGCCTTGTGCCTGGCAGAATTCTTATAAGTCTAGCGTCAGGATTAAGACGGTAGGATGCCATAGCTCCAGCCATTTCATCTCGAAAATAATTGTTAATAATAAAAATACCAAACCAGAAAAGTATAAAGTTTAACATTAGTGATGAAACTAACTCACTTGCGTTTAACTTTGCTTTCAGAACAGCCGGAACAGTGCTACCGAGACCACCAGCTATCCCGCCTGCCGCAATAGCAAATATAGGCAGTATGATGGGAGGCATCTCAAAAGATATGGCTACTCCCGTTGCCGCTACCGCACCTATAAAGAAACCACCTTCAGCTCCCAGGTTAAATTGTTTCGCTGTAAACATCATAGACATTGCTAGACCAGTAAAAATTAATGGAACAGACATTTCCAAAATATTTCCAATATAGCGAGTGGTCGTAAGTGGAGCTACGATAAAATGATAGAGTGCAAATCTCGGATCCTCACTGACTGCAAAAATAATAACTAGTGCTAGCAATAATGCTACACCAATAGCCACTAATGTTCTTGCAGCTTCAAAAAAAATTCTTCTACCCACTTATTACACCCCCTATATCTTCCTCTGACATCCTTTTCAAGCCTAACATGTACATACCTAAATCCATTTCGTTAACCTTTGAAGCATCTTTAAAATATGCTACTATTTCACCTTCATACATCACTACCAAGCTATCACTTAACTCCATCACTTCGTTCAAATCTGCTGAAACAAGAAGCACAGCCGCACCTTCATCTCTTAGTTTTACAAGCTGTTTGCGAATAAATTCTGTAGAACCAACATCAATTCCACGAGTGGGTTGATTTGCAATAATCAACTGCGGCTCAGATGAAAACTCTCTGGCTACTACTACTTTTTGAATATTACCTCCTGATAGCATTCGTACTTGTTGTTTTTCTGAAGCACATTTAATATTGTAATCCGTGATCAATTTTTTTGTCAGCTGAGTCAGTTTTTTAACATTCATTAATACACCTACATTGTATTTCTTTTCATCAAATCGATCCGAGATAATGTTTTCTTCAATACTGCTGTCACCAGAAGCGCCATAAGTCATTCTATCTTCAGGTATATGTGAAACTTTAAGTTCTCTAACTTCTTTTACAGAAAGATTAGTTGAATCCTTATCTTTTATCCACACTTTCCCTTGTGAAGCTTTTTTCATTCCTGTTAGTAAATCTACTAATTCACCTTGACCGTTACCTTCTACCCCAGCAATTCCCATTATTTGCCCTTGCTTAATTTCCATTGATATGTTTTTTACAACAGAAGATCCATCACTACTATGATAAGTAATACCATCCATTTTGATCACCGTTGAGCCAGGTTTTGCCTCTTGTTTTTCGACTTTTAACATTACATCTCTTCCTACCATAAGCCTAGAAATTTCTTGTTCACTAGTATCTTTTGTGTTATGAATGCCCATACTCCTACCATTCCTAAGAATAGTTAAACGATCTGTAATCTGCTTAACCTCTTTTAATTTATGGGATATAAATATAATGGTAAGTCCTTGATTTTTTAAGTTTATCAATTCTTCAAATAATTCTTTTGTTTCTTGAGGCGTTAGAACGGCTGTAGGTTCATCTAATATTAGTATCTCTGCGCCTCTCACTAAGGCTTTGAGAATTTCAATTTTTTGTTTTTTACCAACAGCCAATGTTTCTACAACTGCTTTGGGGTCAATTTTAAGATTGTATTTTTTTGATACATCTTCAGTAATTTTAACAGCTTGATCATAGTCAAAAAACACGCTATTCTTTCTTGGTTCAATTCCCATCACCATGTTTTCTGCAACTGTTAAACTGGGAACCAACATAAAATGCTGGTGCACCATACCAATTCCATAATTAATAGCATCACTTGATGATGCAATGTTAATTTCTTCTCCCTTATAAATAATTTTCCCTTCCTCTGGTTGTTCCATTCCAAATAATATTTTCATTAAAGTCGATTTACCTGCACCATTCTCTCCCATTACAGCATGGATTTCACCTTTACGAACAGAAAAGTTAACATCTTTATTTGCCATTACTCCATTGGGATATACTTTAGTAATTCCTTGCATGCTTAATATTTCTTCCATATTTGCAGAACACACCTCCACCCTCAAAACTCCCGTCCTATTTGGGGCGGGAGTTTCTCTATTATATTATGTAAAATAAGGACAGGCAGAACAACATCTGACCTGTCCTCTTGCGTAAATTTATTGCTATTATCGCCATTACTACTATGGACTAACAGAATCCCGAATTTCGTCTAACTCTTCAGTAGACATACCTAAAGCTGATCTCACTGTTATTTCACCAGAATCAATCAGATCTTCAATTTCTTTGATATAATCTCTAAGTTCTTGGTCAACGTTTTCCTGGTAAAAATCATTATTGGCTAATCCTACAGCTTCCTCTTTAATACCTAAAGCTTCTGCTTCACCATATGGTAATGTTCCTTCAAGATGCATTTCTACAGCTCTTAATATTGAATTGTCAACACGCTTTAACATAGAAGTCAAAACAAAAGCTGCTTTTTCAGGATCCGTTTCTGCAAATACCATTGCCTGATCCGAGTCAACTCCTATTGCATATCGGCCAACTTCTGCTGCTGCATCAATTTGTCCTAATCCTGCTTGTCCTGCAACATTAAACCCAATATCGACACCGTCGTTATACTGAGCAAGGGCCATCTCTTTTCCCCGAGGTGAATCAGAAAAATCACCTATATAGGAAACATATACTTTAATATCTTCATCAACATAAAGCGCACCGTCAATATAGCCTACTAAGAAATCATTAATAACTGGAATATCCATACCGCCTAAGAAGCCAATCATATTCTGACTATTATCAGCATATTCCATATCAGAACCCGTTACGTGTGCTGCTAAAACACCTGCTAGAAAAGCACCTTCATTTTGCTTATATTGAATAGAGTACACATTATCTAATCCACCTAAGCTGTAATCAACAGAGGTATCAAAAATAATGTATCGGTTGTCAGGAAACTCAGGAGCTACTTCTTCTAAGAATTCCTGCATTTGCCAAGTACCAAGAACAATGATGTCCCAATCTTGCTCAGATACATCCCATAGAGTTGGTTCCCAACTTGTTTGGTCATAGGACATTTCAATCGTTCGAACATTTGCACCTAACTCCTGTTCGATTAGCTGCATACCATTATGAGCTGAATCAAAAAATGATCTGTCTCCTAATGTACCATTAATCAAAAGCACAATGTCCAGTTCATCTTCGCTAGGCTCTACTTCTTCACCATTTTCTACTGATTCATCAGTATCTGTCGGTTCAGCTGGCTCAGCTGGCTCATCCGAACCACCACAGCCCGTAAGAGCAAGCGACAAGATAAGCACGATCATCAATAACACACTTCCATACTTTTTCAACAGTAATTCCCCCTTAATTCTTTCTTTTTTTATGGAACGATAACGATTAAATTATCATCCGCATAGTAATTTTACTTCAATTCTGACTCTCCGTCAATGACTTAGATCATTTTTCAAATCATCCACAATTGATAAATGAATTTCTCGCCTTTTCACATCAACATCCTCAATTTTAACCATCAAATAATCGCCAATGCTATATGTTTTTTTAGTTTTTTCTCCAGTTAACTTTAACTGTTTCTGGTCAAACCTATAATAATCATCATCCATATCACTCAGTCTTGTCAAACCTTCTACCGAATTTTCAAGTTCAATAAAAATACCAAAAGAAGTAACGCTAGAAATAAAACCATTATAATGACATCCTATACGTTCTTTCATAAATAATGCTTTTTTTAGATCTTTTGATTCTCGTTCAGCTTCTTCTGCCTTCCGCTCCATCTCCGATGCATACTTAGAGATTTCTTCTAGTTTTACTGTCATTTTATCTTGAGCTGATTGATCTAAGTCGGAAGACGCTTGAATATGTTCTTTTATAATTCTGTGTATGGCAAGATCAGGATATCTTCGTATAGGCGACGTAAAATGACAATAATGCTCTGCTGCTAATCCATAGTGACCCAAAGGTTTTGTCGTATATCTAGCTTTTTTCAGAGATCTTAGCATCATAGCATTAATCATTTTACCTTCTTTTTTTTCTTCTACTTCTTTTAATAATAACTGTAATGTCTTTGGATGAATTGAATTGAATTGTCCTTTCAGCGTGTACCCAAAATGATAGATGAATTCTTTGAATTTTAATAATTTTTCTGAATCAGGTTCTTCATGGACTCGATAAACGAAAGGGTTTTTCAGCCAATAAAAATGTTCTGCAACCGTTTCATTACAAACCAGCATAAATTCTTCGATCATTCGATTGGCAATTCTTCTTTCTTCAGGGATAATGTCAATAGGATATCCAGTATTATCAAGAATCACCTTAGACTCTGGAAAGTCGAAATCAATAGCTCCTCTTTCCTCTCGTTTTTTTCGTAAAGCCTGACACAACTCTTTCATCTTAAAAAAGCTATCCGACAAAGCTTTGTATTTAGCTATTAATGTTTCGTCATGATTTTCAACCATATCGCTTACATCATCATAAGTCATCCTTGCATCTGTTCTAATAATCGTCTCCGCAATTTCGTAGTCTTCAACAATCCCACTAGTATTAATTTTCATTATCACAGACAAAGCTAACCTGTCTTCATTAGGATTAAGGCTACAGATACCGTTGGAAAGCTGATGTGGTAACATTGGCAAGACTCTATCTACTAAATAAACACTTGTAGCCCTTTTAAATGCATCTTTATCTAATTCAGTTCCCTTTTTAACATAATGTGCTACATCGGCAATATGCACTCCCAGTTGAAATGTGTCAGAATCTATTTTTTCAATGGAAACAGCATCATCAAGATCTTTTGCATCTAAACCATCGATAGTCACCATAAGAGTATCTCTAAGGTCTTTACGATGCTTTATCTCCTCTTTACCTATTTCTTGTGAAATCATTTTTGTTTCTTTAACGGTTTTTTTTGAAAAAGACTCTGGTAAGTGATGTTTTTTAATAATCGCTCTTAAATCTGTATCTGGAGAATTTGGATCTCCTAAAACTTCAACAATTTTCCCTTCCGGATTTCTGCGATTTTCTGGCCATGAGGTTATTTTGCATACAATTTTATGACCATTAGGAGCTTTACTATTCTGCTTTCCAGGCAGAAAGATATCCGCATGAAATCGATGATCATCAGGAACACAAAAACCATGATTTTTTGACTTTTGAAAAGTTCCAACTACTTCTGTTATTCCCCGCTTTAAAACACGAACAATTTCTCCTTCAGCCTTAAATGCCTCAGAAGAAGTTTGATTCACTTTAACTAGAACAAGATCTTGGTGCAATGCACCATTCATCATATTAGAAGGTATATATACCGAGTTAATTTCTGTTCTGTCAGAATCAACAAAGCCATATCCTTTCCAGTGACCAACTAACACCCCAGTCATAAAGCCCATTTTTTCCGGAACGCCATATCTACCAGATCGACTTTTCATTATTTGTCCATCTTTTTCCATCTCGTTCAATATGTTAGTAAATATTTTCTTTTGATTCCAATCGATGTCCATTGCTTCCATTAGTTCAACCAAAAGAAGTGGTTTATACACTGATTCTTTCATATACTCAATCATTTTTTCTTTGATATCATTTCCTCCTATGCTAATATTATCATCCCTACATCATTATTAATGTTGGAATTTTCATTGCTTTCACTATTATTTACCCTTATTTTATATAAAAGTTACATTAACTTAACATTTTATTTGATAGTAGCCTAGCAATTATTATCATATGAATCACTACCATCAAAGGCACTCCTACTTTGAATAATACTTTCTGTGTTTTATGTCTCCACGTCACCATACCAGCCCATACCCCCAATGCACCTCCTATTAGAGAAATTAGGAATAGATGCTTTTCAGCAATTCTTTTTTTATTTTTTTTCGATTGTTTTTTATCCCACCCCATCATTATAAAAGCAATAATAACAACAGCTACATAGTATATGATTAAAAACATATGCCACCTCAATTTCTTTGTCACTCGCTATGGTTATGATATAATCTCTAAATGAAAAAATCCCCTTTCAGCTGACAGCCGAAAGGGGATTTTGTTAAAATAACCCGGTCAATGCTCCACCAAAAGCAATAAACAAAGGTGCAAACACAACGGACACAATGGTCATAAGCTTAATAAGTATATTAATAGAAGGGCCAGAAGTATCCTTAAAAGGATCACCTACAGTATCACCAACAACAGCAGCTTTATGGGATTCACTTCCCTTACCACCATGATGACCTTCTTCAATATATTTTTTTGCATTATCCCAAGCACCACCAGCATTCGCCATCATAATTGCCAATAACACTCCTGCTCCTAAAGCTCCTGCTAATAAGCCACCAACAGCAGCAGGACCTAACAAAAGTCCCATCAAAATAGGAGCCAGTACGGCTAATAAACCTGGGATAACCATTTCCCTTAGAGCCGCAGCTGTACTGATATCTACGCAATTTGCATAATCAGGTTTGCCGGTTCCTTCCATAATACCTTCTATCGATTTAAACTGTCTTCTTACTTCTTCAATCATTTCATTCGCCGCTTTCCCAACAGCTTCCATCGTCAATGCTGAAAACAAGAATGGTAGCATAGATCCAACAAGTAGTCCAGCGATTACCGTCGGCTCTGTCAAGTCTATTGAAGAAAGACCTACAGCCGCTGTATAAGTTGCAAAAAGAGCTAATGCGGTCAATGCAGCCGATCCTATGGCAAAACCTTTTCCGATAGCCGCCGTAGTATTTCCAACAGCATCCAGTTTATCTGTTATTTGACGAACGCCACTAGGCAACTCGCACATTTCAGCAATACCGCCTGCATTATCAGCAATAGGTCCATAGGCATCAACAGCTATTGTCATTCCTGCTGTTGCAAGCATGCCAACAGCAGCTAATGCAATACCGTAAAGTCCTGCTGACGTATAGGCTACTAAAATCCCTACAACGATAAAGAGAATTGGCCAAACAGTAGAAAGCATTCCTACGGCCATACCACTAATAATAGTAGTAGCTGGTCCTGTTTCTGATTGTTTTGCGATTCGTTTTACCGCTTCATAATCACTTGATGTATAAACTTCTGTTACCTTTCCAATCAACATACCCACAATAAGACCAATCACAACAGCAAAAAAACCACCTAAGTCACCTAGTAAAGATCTACTAAGCATAAACGCTGCAACTACTGTTATTGCACCACTAACATAGGTTCCTCTGTGTAAAGCTTTAGCAGGATCTGCATCATCATCACCTTTAACAAAAAATGTAGCAATGACAGAAGCAATAATACCCACAGCTGCTAAAAGTAATGGAAATAAGGCTCCGTTCATTCCATGAGCTATCAAACCAAGAGAAATTGCTGATATAATGGAACCTACATAGGATTCAAATAGATCTGCACCCATACCAGCTACATCTCCAACATTATCCCCCACGTTATCGGCAATAACTGCTGGATTTCGAGGATCATCTTCCGGAATTCCGGCTTCAACCTTTCCTACAAGATCAGCACCTACATCCGCCGCTTTAGTATATATACCACCACCAACTCGACCAAAAAGAGCGATAGAAGAAGCTCCCAGTGCAAAACCGGTTATAATAGACGCAGCAGATTCTGCCCCTTCAGCAGCACTTATAAAAATAAACAATCCACCAACGCCAAGTAAACCAAGTCCTACAACCGACATTCCCATAACAGCTCCACCAGAAAACGCAACGCCCAGTGCTTTATTCATACCACTTTCTTTTGCTGCATTGGCTGTCCTTACATTTGCTTTAGTAGCAACTTTCATACCAAAAAAACCTGCAAGTCCTGAGAATAATGCTCCTATTAGAAAACAAACAGCAGTCAATACATTTATTCCAACAGCTAACACAATCGCCAGTACAACAACAAAAATAACAAGGGTTTTGTACTCTCTTTGTAGGAAAGTCATCGCCCCTTCATGTATGTAGGAAGCTATCTCTTTCATTCTATCTGTTCCTACTTCAACTTTTTCAATTTTCTGTGCCAGCATATAAGCAAAAATGAGTGCAATAATACCCGCCACAGGCGCCGCATAAAAATAATTCATTTACTGTGTCCCTCCTATTGAGTTTTAAATTTCTAATTATTATGCTACTGGATCGCTACAAGAATAATTGCAACAACAATAAACATTACCGCACCTGCTGTCGTTACTTTTTTCAATATTCCTTCATATCCTCTGCCTTCCTTACCAAATAACTGCTCCGATCCTCCGGCTATTGACCCAGACAGCCCGGCACTTTTCCCAGACTGAAGCAGTATACTTGCAATCAGTACTATGGAAGCTATTACTTGTAAAATCATCAAGACAATTCTTAACCCATTCATATCTTAACACCTCCTATACTATGTCGTTAACAAAGCTATTCTATCATAGAGACATTGTAAAATCAACAGCATTTTAGCATACACCCTGAAGCCATAGAATCCTTATGGTTACAGGGTGCATGCGTACACTTGAGCTGATTAAAAAGCATTATATCTTATTTGTATACAATCAGATACCTAAGATTCATATCTTTAGATATTCTATTTATTTTAGATTATAAAAAACATCGCCACTATATTGAGCTGTATCACCTAACATATCCTCAATCCTTAATAATTGATTGTATTTTGCAACCCTATCCGTTCTTGCTGGTGCTCCCGTTTTAATCTGTCCAGCGTTAACAGCTACAGCAAAATCAGCAATAGTATGATCTTCTGTTTCACCAGATCGATGAGAAATAACGCAAGTAAACCCGGATTTTTTAGCCATTTCAATAGTATCCAACGTTTCTGTTATTGTACCAATCTGATTTAGTTTTATAAGAATGGAATTAGCACTTTTTTCTTCTATTCCACGCTTCAATCTTTCTGTATTTGTTACAAAGATATCATCTCCTACGATTTGGATTCGCTGACCTAGTTTTTCTGTCATTTTGGCCCAACCTTCCCAGTCCTCTTCAGCAAGACCATCTTCTATAGAAATAATTGGATATTTTTCTATCAGTTCTTCATAGTAATCAATCATTTCATCTGCGTTTTTATTGACTCCTTCACCAGATAGTTCATATTGCTGTTTTGCTTCGTTATAAAAGCTAGACGCTGCAGCATCTATAGCAATCTTAATGTCATTTCCTGGTTGATAACCTGCTTTTTCAACAGCTTCTATTATTATTTTCAGCGCCTCTTCATTTGATGCTAAGTTGGGCGCAAAGCCACCCTCGTCTCCAACTCCAGTACTAAGGCCTTTTTCTTTCAATACATTTTTCAATCGATGATATATTTCTGTACACATTCGGAGTCCTTCCGAAAAATGATTGGCTCCTAAAGGCATAATCATAAATTCTTGAATATCAACATTATTATCAGCATGTGCTCCTCCATTAAGAATATTCATCATCGGAACTGGCAACTGTTTGCTATTCACTCCACCTAAATATTGATATAACGGCAATCCAAGACTTTGAGCAGCCGCTCGTGCACTTGCCATAGAAACCCCTAAAATAGCATTCGCACCAAGTTTGCTTTTATTCATCGTCCCATCTAATTGAAGTAGCGTCTGATCAATTCTTATCTGATCAGTTACATCCATCCCTATCATTTCTTCCGCAATATGCTCATGAACATTTTTCACTGCTTCCTGAACACCTTTTCCCATATACCTGCTTTTATCACCATCTCTTAGTTCCACAGCTTCAAAAATACCCGTCGATGCCCCTGAAGGCACAATCGCGCTACCTATATTTCCGTCCTCTAAATAAATTTCCACTTCTATCGTTGGATTTCCTCGCGAATCAAGTACTTCTCTAGCATGTACATCTGTTATAATTGACATTTTTCATCCTCCTAAATACGTATTTATATTACTTTAATACTGACTAAATACAGAATACTATTCGCTAATGTCTTCCACTTCAACAATTTTCATACATGGTTCTTATCTAACAAGCAATGAACGACCAGACATTTCCTTTGGTTTATTCATATTCATTATATCTAAAACAGTCGGTGCTAAGTCACATAGTTTTCCTTGTTGTCGGAGCTCTACACTACCTAGACCAGCAAGCATTAGGGGAACCGGATTGGTTGTATGGGCTGTCACCGTATTCCCAGTTTGTACATCTATTAATTCTTCAGCATTTCCATGATCAGAAGTAATTAATATAACGCCTTCAAGTTCAAGAACTTTTTTCACAATCATACCCATGCATTCATCCACGGTCTCCAAGGATTTAACAACCGCTTCCATTACACCTGTATGACCTACCATATCCGGGTTTGCATAATTCACTACAATGAAATCCGCATTGTTGGAATCTAAGTACCGCAGCAATTCTTGCGTTACTTCCGAAGCACTCATTTCAGGTTTCAAATCATAGGTGGCTACTTTTGGCGACTGAATAAGAATTCTGTCTTCGCCTTCGGATGGTTTCTCAACACCACCATTAAAAAAGTAAGTCACATGAGCATACTTCTCAGTTTCTGCTATTCGAAGTTGCTTTTTACCATTTTGAGCTAATACCTCTCCTAGTGTATTGCGTAGCTGTTGTGGTAAAAAAGCAACTTTTACTCCTTCGATCGTCTGATCATATTGAGTCATTGTGACATAGCATAAATTGACAGGTTTTTGATCTCTTTCAAAATACGAAAAATGTTTGTCTATAAAAGCTCTTGTTATTTGTCGTGCCCGATCGGGTCGAAAGTTAAAGAATATTACTGAATCACCTGTCGAAATTTGATTTTGCTGCTGATTGGCTTCATTAATGATTGTTGGCTTTATAAATTCATCATTTTCGCCTCTTTTATATGCTGATTTCACAGCATCTACTGCCGTTTCAGCCTTTATCCCAACGCCTTTGGTCATGGCATTATATGCCAGTTCAGTTCTATCCCATCGCTTATCACGATCCATCGCATAATAACGACCACTAACAGTTGCGATACGTCCTAACCCAAGAACATGAATTTTCTTTTCCAGATCTTCAATATACGAAACAGCGCTTTGTGGAGGAGTATCTCGCCCATCTAAAAAACAGTGAATGGCCACTTTACTTACATTCTTTTGCTTCGCCATCTCCAATAATGCAAAAAGGTGTTCCATGTGACTGTGCACGCCACCGTCTGATAATAATCCCATTAAATGAAGGGTCGTGTTCTGATTGCTTGCTTTAAGCATCGCTTCAGAAATCTGTGGATTGTTAAAAAACTCACCTTCTTCAATGGCCTTGCTAATTCGTGTTAATTCTTGATAAACAACCCTTCCTGCACCTATATTCAGATGACCAACTTCAGAATTACCCATTTGATTTTGTGGTAATCCTACGGCTAACCCACTAGCTTCTAACAGTACATTGGGATATTTATTAAACATTCCCTTAAAGATAGGCATGTTTGCTTTAAACACAGCATTACCAGTCTCATTATCACTTATTCCTAGTCCATCTAAAATCATCAGCACTACTGGATTTTTCATCATTGACCTTCCTTCCACCTAATTAGAATGCTTAAAATGTACAATGTTAATGAAGTCTTCATCAATCAGACTCGCTCCTCCTACTAAGGCACCATCAACATCTGGAGACTTCATTATTTCAGAAATATTATCCGGCTTCACGCTACCACCATAAAGAATTCGAATTTTCTCAGAGGAAGATTCACCATACTTTTCTTTCAACCATCCACGAATAAATCCGATCGTATCAGCCGCTTGCTCAGGAGTGGCTGTTTTCCCTGTACCTATTGCCCATACTGGTTCATAGGCAATCACTATCTTCGTTGCTTCTTGGGTGTTTATATTGGCTAAACTATTTTCCAATTGATCAGTAAGCACTCGTTCTGTTTGTTTACCCTCGCGTTCATTTAGCAATTCACCAATACAAAGAATTGGTACTATTTGCTTTTCCAAGGCTTTTTTTACCTTTAAATTAATCATATGATTTGTTTCTGAAAATATCTGTCTTCTTTCCGAATGACCAATAATGACATATTTCACACCCAGTTCCAATAACATATCTGCCGAAATTTCACCAGTAAATGCCCCAGAGTTTTCCCAATGCATATTTTGTGCTCCCAGCATGATTGCAGAATCGCTTAAGCACTTCCCTATTTCAAGGAGCATTGGAAATGGACAGCACACCACCACTTCGGGATCACTTCCACCAACTTTATCAGATATTTTTTTTACCAAATCTTTGCCAGACTCATGGTTCATGTTCATTTTCCAGTTACCGGCTATTAACGGAATCCTCACATTAACACTCCTCCCATATATCATTGATCAACACTGCGACGCTGCTCTCTTACTCATTTGAAATGATGTCAATCCCAGGCAATATCTTCCCTTCCAGAAATTCAAGAGATGCTCCTCCGCCAGTGGAAACATGATGCATCTTTTCACTCATTTCCCATTTTTCTACAGCCGCCGCACTGTCGCCTCCTCCTACGATAGTAATAGCATCATTGTCAGCCATTGCTTCAGCCACAGCTTTTGTTCCTTTTGAAAAGTTATCTATTTCAAAAACGCCCATCGGACCATTCCATATAACTGTTTTTGCTGCACGTATTCGCTCTGCAAATAAGCCTATTGTTTTAGGTCCAATGTCAACGCCTATTTTATCGTCAGGAATACGATGTATCTCCGCTATTTCAAAGCTTGCATGATTGGATAAATCGTTAGCGGCAACCACATCAACAGGAAGTAGTAACGGAACACCTTTTTCTTCAGCTTTTTCAATCATTTTTTTTGCGACTTCTATTTTATCTTCTTCTAATAGAGACTGTCCAATTCCAAAGCCTTCCGCCTTTAAAAAAGTAAACGCCATTCCTCCACCAATTAAAAGTACATCTACTTTATCGATGAGGTTATCAATCACTCCAATTTTATCAGACACCTTTGCACCTCCTAAAATGGCCACAAAAGGTCTAGCTGGTTTATTGAGTGCTGCCCCCATAATACCAACTTCTTTTTCTATTAAATATCCAATAGCTGATGGAAGATAGTTTGCAATACCAGTGGTAGAACAATGTGCTCGATGAGCCGTGCCGAACGCATCATTAATAAAAACCGTTCCTAAAGATGCTAACTCTTTAGAAAAGTTTGCTTCGTTTTTTTCTTCTTCACTCCGAAAGCGTACATTCTCTAACAACATAATTTCTCCTGGTTTCAAATTTCCAGACATGCTCTTTGCATGGTGACCTACCACTTCATCGTCGTCAGCAAAGAAAACCTTTTTGCTTAAAAGGTTTTCTAGTCTCTCAGCAATCGGCTTTAGTGTCAAGTCTTTTTTAGGCTCTCCTTTTGGTCTTCCTAAGTGTGACATCAATATAACCGAAGCATTGTTCTCAAGCAGGTATTTAATTGTCGGTAGAGATGCTTGTATTCGGCTATCGTCTATAATATTTCTCTCTTTGTCAAGGGGAACGTTAAAATCACATCTAAGTAAAACTTTCTCTCTTTCTAATTTAACATTGTTCATCTTCCTTTTATTTAAGCACATCATATAATCCCTCCTCTGTTTAGTAAAACCATTTCGATATCCGTTGATATTCGCTATCACTTTGAATACCCTAAAATCAAGTACACGAACAAAATTCTCTAGAAGATTCGTAATCTAAAAAAGAACAGGTCATCATTATGAGACCTGCTCCTATTATATCAAATTTTTCCTCATTCTTGAACGTATGAATTATTTCTAAATGTTAATATCGTTTCCTCTTGGATGATGAAGGGATTTTCATATCTTCCCGATATTTTGCCACAGTTCTCCTAGAAATTTTAATACCTTTACTTTCAAGTTCCGAAGCTATCCGGTCATCACTATAAGGTTTCTTTGGATCTTCATGATCAAGAATATCACGAATATAATTTTTAATGCTTTCAGCAGCGATACTTTCGCCTCCGTTGTTAGGTACTCCGCTAGAAAAAAAATATTTAAGTTCAAAAGTACCCGCTGGCGTTTCAACATATTTTCCATTGGTGGCGCGACTCACCGTTGACTCATGAACACCAATTTCATCAGCTATCTCCCTTAAAGTCATTGGTTTTAAATGTTTTTTTCCATGTTCAAAAAAACATCTCTGCTTATGAACAATCTGTTCAACAACTTTGTGGATTGTTTGCATTCTTTGCTCAATACTTTTAATCAGCCACATCGCATTGTTAAACTTATCATTTAAAAATCTAACAGCTTCTTCATTTTCGTCTCCTCTAGAAAGCATTTGCTGATAATCTTTTCGAATCGTTAATCTTGGAATGTTTCGATCGTTAGGAATGATATAGTACTCATTTTCAATTTTTTTAATAACAACATCAGGTACTACATAGCGATTATCATTCCCAGCATACTTTCTGCCTGGTTTTGGTTCTAACGTCTTTAAAAAGTCGCAAATATTCTGCACTTCCTGTGTCGTTATACCAAGGCTTTTCGCAATAGCTGGATATTTATTACAAGCAATTTCATCCAGGTATGATTCAATCATTAGATAAACGTTTTCATTTTTGATGCCTAAGGATTTACACTGAATTACCAGGCATTCTGTTAAGGTCCTTGCCGCAACTCCTACTGGTTCAAATGTCTGGATAATATGAAGAACACTCTCAACCGTAGAATAATCTTGTTGAAGGGTTTCGGCAATTTCTTCCAGAGACACTCTTAAATATCCATTTTCATCCAAACTATCAATAATATACTCCCCTATTAAATGCAAGTCAGCCTCTAAATAGGTAAGCGTAAATTGAAAAATTAAATGCTCTTGCAGTGTTGGATTTCTGAAAATAATATTTTCATAATTAAAGTCATTATCACTATTATGATGAAAAGCTTCCTTACAGTATTCGTAGTTATCAAAATCTTCAGCATATTCTTTCCAGTCAATTTTTTTATCCTCAATAAGTTCTTCTTTCGTTTTTTTATCTTCTTCATTTATTTCTATAATAGGATTATTCTCAATTTGTTGCTCTATATACTCTTCTAGCTCCAACGATGTAAATTGTAAAATTTTAATCGCTTGTCTTAATTGGGGCGTCATAACCAATTTTTGGGATTGCTCCAAATTTAGATTGAATCCCATTTCCATTCCCATCGCCTCCTGATCAAACCATACCACTGTATTTTTGCAGTTGGTCTTTCGAGACTATTATACCATTAATGATCACAATCTTAAAGTGAATCCTACAATTCTTTGCTAATTGGCACATTTTTTGCATATAACTCTTAACAACATCCTTCCTCGTATACTAAAAATCCTGACTTTTTTAGGGCCATGATTGCTCTTTCTGCTTTTTTCTCATTTACTAATAAAATAGGTCCAGTGCACCCCATCCCGCTTTCCGCATAGATACCACTACTCCATAATATCTGCATAGCCTGCTCAAGTTCCATGATGTCAATCCCAGCAATTCCATGATTCACAGGTTCTTCCAAAGGTATCGTAATACTTTTATTACCCATTTCCAGCTTATTCATTTTACTCATACGATTTATGATCTCTAATAGCCCTGCTTTTTTAGCTTTCGAAAATTCATTCTTTGCAACAGAAATTAAGTTTCCTCGAATTAATTTTGCTGCAAAATGTATTGCATTTTCAACAACAATCTCCGCCGATGCTCTAGAAATAACCATCGCAATTTTATCATACTGTTCTCCAATCCCAGGTCCATATCCTGCTCCAATCGTTTCCAGGCTTCCTCCACTCATAAAGGATGCACACATTTTCATCGTTATGTTTCCTGTAAGCGAGTCTTGGACTAAAACATCCGGTGTCCCAGCAATAACATCATTACCCCTCATAATGCAGCCTGCCTCACTTCGCATTGAACTTGCAAAATCAATGGGATAACCTCTTTGCGAAAGCTCTACCAGTCCTTTTTCCACTTGTCTTGCACCTTCTACATTCAAAATCCCTACTTTCGGATTATTGATTCCCATTGTTTTTGCTACAATAACGCCATACAGTGCATTAAATGTCATTGCAGCTCCTCTATTGATAGCTGATGTCCCAGAGGTAGTTGCCATAAATATCTGCTTACCTTGACTTAGGGTCGTCATTTTCCCTACTGAAGCTACGCCTATTGGATAAGTATAGTTTGTCGTAATACACGCATCAATAATACCATGATCTAGCATCATGTCCATTTTTTTATGAGCCTGTACTTCGTTAATCGCATCAAACTGTAATAAAGCTGTTTTCTGCTTTGGACCTATCAGTACAACTTCAAAGTCATCACTCTGTGCCGTTGCATTTTCAGCAGCTCTAATCCAGTTCTTAATTCCCGCCTCGCAGCCATAGGTAGTTAGTCCTACTTTCATTTTATTAGATTTTTTACCAGTCTCCAATATCTCGGCCACTTCTTCAAAGAGATGCCCCATCATATTACGAGTATTATATTCATTGACCATTTTTTCACCTCAGTGCTAATCCGTTTCTTTTAACAACTCTTCCGCAAACTTCCTCATCATTTTAGCCATTATTAAACGCATATCTTCTTCTGACAGCTTTTTTTCTTCCTCATCTTCCAAAAGTCCAGAATTTTTTTCTATCACAAAAGATACACCATCAAATTGATTGGTTAGCCTTGCAAGAAAAAGACTGCCTTTTCCAATAATCATTACGCGTGTTATTTCATTATTTAATATAGCAGAGCGAGCGTGACCTATATATGGAATGCCTGATGGAATATGGCCTTGGGTCGGAGCCCAGCCTAAAAAACCAAATGTTTCTCCAAAAGTAGCCACTTCTTTGGGATCAATTTCGCCTCTTTTCACACCTAGCGAAGCAATCATTTTATAGTTTGCTTCAGGCACGTCACCAGCTCCAGCTGGTTTAGTAATATCAGGATTCTGCATTTCCACAGCATATCGATCAATATCCTTCAGTTTTAATCCACCTTTTTCTAAAGGTGTAGTAATTAACGATGTTATAACAGCTTGTGGCGATGACCCAGTCGAAACCGTATGTTTACCTGCTAAATCAGATCTGATAATTGGATTCAACCCATCATTTTCACCTACCAATACAGCAAACCCAGCTATTACATCTTCTAGCACCGGCATGTCGTGTTTTAAGTGTTCTCTAGCATTCATAGCCAATTTAGCCGATGCTCCACCTGCCACCACTAAGACATTTCTATAGATTCCCGATTGGACTAAGGCCGAAGCTTCAATAATCGCGTGAACGGGAGCTGCACAAAAAGCACGAGTATCTGATCCGGAAGCATTCACTGCTCCTATGCCTTCTGCTATTGCTTTTGCAAAGTTTCCTCCTCCTCTTTGATAAACATCCCCTGCCGCACTTTCAGAGCATTCTATCACATAGTCAATTTCCGAAGCCTCTATCTGGTTACGATCCAGTAGATTCCATGCCGTTAACATACCGGAAGCTTTTGTAATAATGTTTTCAAAAAAAATCTCCGCCGTTAGATTTGGATCAAATTCATGCGCACGCTTAACACAGCCTACTACTTGGCCGCCAATTTTAAGAGGCATGGCTTGCATTTTGTCTATGTGCATCTGTATGTTTTCAAGGGAATCCCCTTCTTTTAATCGCCTGAGTTTCATTTCATTAAACAAAGGATGTTTGGTGAGTTGCTTTTTAATATGTGAAACATATTCTTTTTCCAATTTAATTAAATCAAAAATATCAGCTATTTTCAGTACACCAATAAATTCATCCTGACTCATAATTTCTCCATGTGCCCCAAATCTATCCGCATTTTTTACTGGCTTATTATACCATGGAAGATCATAATGCCTAAGCGTTTCTGGATTAATTTCTCCAATATACACTTGATGTGGTAAATATCGAACCGCTTCCTCGAAAGATCTCAAAGACTTTGAAAGGTTCTTTAGTATTTCAGACTTGTCATCCACCTTATTTTCAAGAGAAGAAAACACAGAGTTACTCTGAATAAAATCTGGTACATGAGCTAACGTATACCCTTCGCCTCTAATAACAGCATATCTCACAACAACCACCTCACATTACATTTTTAGTAGCATTGATTACTCTAAATCATCCTGCTGATTACTGATATTTTTCTAGTCTTTTTCAAAATAGTACTATTGGATAGCATTCTTTAATGCATTCCTATAAAATCCCACTGGCGCATCACTTCATATGCCACAATAGCTACCGCATTAGAAAGGTTTAATGATCTAGCACTATCGTGCTTAATCATTGGCACTCTTATTAATGAACTCCCATACTGTTCAAGGATGTTTGGAGGCAAACCAGCCGTTTCTTTTCCAAACATTATAAAGCTTGGATCAGAATATTGTTGATCACTATAGATTTCTTTAGCTTTTGTGGATGCGCAATATATTTTCTTCACTTTTGTACGCTTAAGAAAATCCTCAAAGTCATTATAGATAGTCAAATCCAATAAATCCCAGTAATCTAAGCCAGCACGTTTCACATATCGATCATCTAAAGAAAATCCTGTTGGTTTAATAATATGAAGACTTGCACCAATTATGACACAAGTTCTAGCTATATTCCCAGTATTCTGAGGTATTTCAGGTTCATGTAAAATAATATTAAGTGACATTTTTTCCTCCTAAACGACTTCATTAAAATCATGTTTGTCATCGGTGTTTTCATGCTAACCATATCAAATCTACTGCTAAGCAGATTATATCACATTTGAATAATGCTGCAATCTAGCTTAAATTGTGAAATCAAGATATAATGGGGTATAATATTTCTAAACTTTCCTAAGGAGGTTCGTTTATGAAACCATCAACGTGTAAAATTACGCATCTTTATCATAGCTCCTTTTATCTGCAAACAGCTCACCACCTATTTATATTTGATTATGTCCTTCCATCAAGTGATAGTGACAGCTCCTTAGACCTTACCAGCAAAAATATTCATCAATTAGCTTCAAATCGGAATGTTTTTGTTTTCGTTTCTCACCATCATTCTGATCATTTTTCTCCAGTTATTTTCGAGTGGAAAAATGAAATCAATAATATTCACTATGTGCTCAGCAGTGATATAAACCAAACTTTTGATGATTCAAATACACATTCTATGGATCCCGGAGAACAGCTCAAGATAAACGATGTGCTTATAAAAACATTTGATTCTACTGATGCTGGGGTTTCTTTCTATATCGAAGCTGACCAGCTTTCATTCTTTCATTCCGGAGACTTAAACTGGTGGCATTGGGATGATTTCTCTAAAGAAAAGCAAGAACAAGAAGCGTTAGAATATAAGAACGTCATTGAAAAAGTAAAAAAAGAGCATATTAATATAGCCTTCGTACCAGTAGATCCCAGGCTTGGAAATGCATTCTTTTGGGCTGGTAAGTATTTTTTCGAAGAAGTTAAGCCCGACCTATTGATACCTATGCACTTTCATGACAATTTTTCAATAACGAAAGCTTTTTCAGATGTAATGGGCTTATCTTCCAAAACAATTGCATCTATTGGTAGCAGAGGCGAAAAAATATTTTTTGATAAAGATCAGAAATAAGCCTTCTGTCCAAGAAGATCTCGCTGGCAATTGAACTGAATTTTAGTTATAATAATGTAAACGCCTGTAATATTAAAAGGAGGCACAAGACGAATGGCAAAAGTTCATATCGTAACAGACAGCACTAGTGATTTGCCACAGCATATATTGCTCGACCGAAATATACATGTTGTTCCTTTATATGTCCACTTTGATGATGAGATTTTTAGAGATGATGTTGATATTAATCCATCTCTTCTTTACAAGAAAGTTCAAGAATCAGGAATATATCCCAAAACATCCAGCCCTTCCCCTAAAGACTTTATTGATTTTTTTAAGCCTATAGTCGATAGGGGAGATCATGTCTTGTATATAGGCTTGTCTTCTCAGCTTTCTTCAACTATCCAGAATGCTCGAATTGCTGCATCTGAATTTCCAGACCATACTGTTTTGGTTGTAGATTCTCTTAATCTGTCAGCTGGTATTGGCATGCTTGTTTTAGAAGCATCGGAACTTTCTTTACAAGGCAAAAGTTTAGAAGAGATCTCAAAGGCACTTCATGCTATGGTTCCTAAGGTTAAAACATTTTTTGCAGTAGACACGTTACAATACCTTTATAAAGGTGGGCGTTGTTCTTCTTTGCAAAATCTTATTGGAACTATGTTTCGTGTGCGCCCTATCCTTCATGTTGTCAATGGCAAAATCATTGTTCAAAAGAAGGTTCGCGGCAGACGCGAAAAACAGATAGATGAAATGCTTCAATTTCCAGATTCGGAATCAAACGCTATTTCTATTAAAAGAATTATTGTGAATCACTCTTTTTGTCCTGATGATGCAGAACTCCTAAAAAAACAATTGGATCAATCATTTAGTCCAGAAGAAATCATCATTACGGAGGCAGGATGTGTTATCTCCAGTCATTGTGGTCCAAATACTTTTAGCATTGTTTATTGTTTAGAATAATATTGTTAACAGAAAGAAGAGAATCTATTAATTGCCTATTCTCTTCTTTCTTTTTTACGGCAACTCTAAAAAACCGACTAGGCATTCCATTAAAATTATTGCATTTTCGAATGAGTATCTGTCTTTTCAATAACCAATGATATAGTCTTTCTACATTGTATTTTTCATTATCACTCAAACGAATCAACAGATAATTTGTGTGTGATGGAAAAACAGTAAAAGCTTCCATTTTTTTTATTGCCTCTTCCATTATCTCCTTTTCAAGCTTTATTGTTTCGCTTACCTTCTTTATATACACTGAAGCCTCTACTGAATTAATATAGTACCTTAGAGATTCTGCAAATACATTGACACTCCACGGAACAGCATGCTTTCTATGATTTTCTGACAATTCCAAACAACCATAAATTCCGTATCCTAGTCTAATGCCTGGAATAGCAAAAATTTTCGTAAAGGCTCTTATGATAATCAAATGATTCCATTTATGTATTTCAGAAGCCATTGTAAGCCTATCACTCGCAGTAACAAATTCAATGAAAGCCTCATCTACAATAACTTTACACCCTACCTTTTGGCACTTTTCTAAAATTTCGTTCATTTCTTTTCTCGTTATAAGATTTCCTGTCGGATTATTAGGATTGCACAATACCAATAGATCAAAGGTTTCATCAATTTGATTAATTAATTTTCCAACATTAAGTTTAAAGTGATTAGTCATTTCCATCTTAAAATAGACCACACTACTACCCACCACCTCTAAAGCAGCTTCATATTCGCTAAATGTAGGTACTGGCAACATTGTTTTCACAGGATTGATTAACCTTATTGCATCATGAATAATTTGAGCTGCTCCATTACCAGGTACAATTCGTTCTATTTCTGTTGAAGCGTAATGAGCTAATGCCTTTCTAAGCTCATAGTACTTAGGGTCAGGGTATATGGATATATCTTTCTGAGCCTGCGTTATTAGTTGTATTAAACCATCCGGGATTTTAAACGGACTTATATTTGCACTAAAGTCTAAAATTTCATGGGGATCAATCCCGATTTCCTTTCCTATCTTCAATACATTCCCACCATGCTCCATCTAAATCCTCCTATTCCTATCAGTAAAAAACCCAAAAACACAGCCAAAATTATTGATGCAATCCTCATAACATCAGTAGTTTTACAAATCATATCTCGAAAAACATACGTCTCATTATCTCCTATTGTTGGTTTGCTGATTTTTTTACCAAAATAGTAGCTATCTCCCCCCAACTGAATCTCTAAAGCTCCCGCAATCATAGATTCAGGATATCCTGCATTAGGACTGCTGTGGTTCATTCTATCCCTCAACATAATTTTAATGGATTTTCTCCACTCCAATCCTCTTATCTTAATGGCTATCAATAAAAAAAATACCGATAATCTTGCAGGAACCCAGTTTGCTGCATCATCTAATTTCGCAGCAAATCTGCCAAAAAAAATATATTTTTCATTTTTATAGCCAATCATCGAATCCATTGTATTAATCGCTTTGTATGTTAATGCTAATAAGGGACCTCCAACAAATAAGTATAGGATAGGAGCTACAACGCCATCTGAAAAATTTTCTGCAACCGTTTCAATAACAGCTTTAGTAATGTCAGATTCATCTAAACATTCCGTATCTCTACCAACAATCATAGAAAGATAATATCTTGCACCTTCAATGTCTTGACTACATAACTTTTCATATACATTCATTGCCGATGTCGTAAGGCTTTTAACAGCAATGGTTGTATATGCAAGATATACAGAGAAAACAAACCCTAAGGATACATGAATGCTTGAAAATAATCGTTGTAATGACCATGCACTTATTATCGTTACACAAACCACTATGATGGTCAATAAAAAACCCATCACCATTTCATACTTAGAATTACGTTGCTTTTCCGAACGTAATTTACCTTCTAAAAAAGTAATTAGTTTTCCAATGCACCTTACTGGATGTGGCCAATCTTCTGGATCTCCAAGAAGCAAGTCTAAAAGAAAGGCTGAAATAATAATCATTGTGAATGTTCCTCCAAAATCTCATATATTCTTTTCATGTCAATTGATTCTCGAACGGTTTTAGCTAAGATATCATATTGCTCTTCCTTATAAGCTTTAAAGGAGCCTCTTTTTTCAATTTCATCAATATTTAGATCGTTGGATAAAAACATCAGTAATGCATTGTTAAACTCTTCGTTATCAAATATCCCATGCAAGTAAGTTCCCCACACTTTCCCATCACTCGATATCGCTCCATCGTAGCGGATGGTAAATTCTTGACTGTCTTTTATTTCAGCAAATGGTTTCGCTTCATCATTCAATGTTGTTTTTCCCATATGAATTTCATAGCCTTCCACAGCAATATTTTTCATTTTGTTGTCTATGTTTTCAAAAATAACTTCTGCTTTTGTTTGTTTCGTTACCTTCTCTCTGTCAAATATTGTTTCAACATTCAACAACCCCAATCCTTCTAATTCTCTAATATTACTTTCTACCCCGTGTGGATCTACTAGTTTTTTTCCTAGTATTTGAAAGCCACCGCATATCCCTACAATTGCAGATCCTTTATCTCTTGCTGATAAAATAGATTTATCTAACCCTTTTTCCCTCAAAAACAGTAAATCTTCAAGCGTGTTTTTTGTTCCCGGGATAATGATTAAGTCAGGTCTGCCCAATAACCCTGGGTCTTCAACAAAGCGAATGTTAACCAATGGGTGCTTTTCCAACCAATGAAAATCGGTAAAGTTAGAAATCCTTGGTAATCTTATTACACATACATCTATTTTGTTACTGGATAAAGCCTTTGATTTTAATCGTTCAGCTTCCCCATCTTCTTCCTCTATATCAAATTTCCCATATGGAATAACTCCTAGTACAGGAATGCCTGTTAAGGCTTCTAACTGTTTTAATCCTGGATTTAATATCTTTCTATCACCACGAAATTTATTAATCAGTAGGCCTTTTACTCTTTTTCTTTCATCTTCATCAAGGAGCATAATCGTTCCATAAATTGAAGCAAAAACACCACCACGATCAATATCTCCAATGAGAAGCACAGGAGCATCTACCATTTTAGCCATGCCCATATTAACAATATCGTTATCTTTAAGATTTATTTCTGCTGGACTTCCTGCCCCCTCAATCACAATCACATCCGCTTTCTTTTGGAGTTCATCAAAAGCACTTAAAATAATTTTTTTGAGCTTCGGTTTAAATTGATGATACTCCGACGCACTCATATTACCATATACTTTGCCACTCACAATTACTTGAGCATTTTTTTCACCTGTGGGTTTTAATAGAATAGGATTCATATTAACTTCCGGCTTTACCATTGCCGCTTCCGCCTGACACACTTGAGCACGTCCCATTTCTAATCCTTCGTCTGTAATATAGGAGTTTAATGCCATATTCTGAGACTTAAAGGGCATTGAATCAAGACCATCTTCCTTAAAAATTCTACATAACGCAGCTGTCAATACACTTTTCCCGACAGAAGATGCGGTGCCTTGTAGCATGATAGATTTATTTTTCATTCAAAATTACCTCCAGTTGATGAATTATTTCTTCGCAATCAGTAACTCTTATCATACCATTTTCCAACAAGAAAGCTAAACGTCTCAGACCTTCCCCTTCTACAAAATCCACAAGTGTTCCAGCAGGGTATTGATCCAAAAAAATAATTGGTTTTTTATTCGCAACCTGCTGTTCAGCAATTTTCAAATTTTCTAAATTACCCTTTCCAAACGGAATAGAGGTTAATATAACGACATCTGCATTTTTTGCACTTTTTAGCGCTAATAATAAGGATTTTTCCGAGATAGCTTCAAACGGCTTTTCTTCAATCACATCAAGAGTAAGCTTTGTCGAAACTTCCCAATCGCTATCGCCGCGATTCACAACACCCACAGATAAAGCAAAACCCTCTTGGTATAGTCTCTGAATCAGTATTTTTCCAGTACCACCACCACAGATTATATGAACCTTGAGTTTTTTAACCTTGCTTTTTTTTTCAAGCGTTGATATCGGTGAAACTTGTAAACATCCGGTATAAATATTCCGATCTATAACCATTTCAAGTTCATACGCTTTTTTTAAGTTTTCTACCGTCAAAACCTCTTCTGTTCGACCAAGGGTTAAAATATCCCCTCTATATAGCAGTAACATTTCTTCACTATAGCGTGCTGCCATATTAAGATCATGTAATATTACTATTACGGATATCTTTTTTTCTTTATTGAGTTTTTTCAATAGTTCAAGGACTTCAATTTGATGATGAATATCTAAGAAGGAAATCGGTTCATCTAATAGTAAAACATCAGGTTCTTGAGCAATTGCTTTTGCTATCATGACTCGTTGTTTTTCACCGCCACTTAACTCGTTAACGTATCGATCACGCAAATGAAAAACATGGGTTTCCTGCATAGCCATATTCACTATTTCTATATCTTTTTCAGTTTCTGCCCTAAGCCTTTTAATATATGAATGTCGTCCCATCATTACAATATCCTGCACACAAAATTGATGGTTAATATCCGGATTTTGATGAACCGCCGCTATTTTTCGTGCTAATTTCTTTACTGGATATAGTTCAATATTCTCACCGTCAATCATTATACTCCCTGTAGTAGGCGATAAGTTTTTAGCAATATTTTTTAATAATGTTGTTTTTCCAGATCCATTTGGCCCAATAATACTAAGGAAAGTTCCTTCTGTTATTAAAAGATTTAATGCGCGCAGTATTATTTTTTTATCGTATGCAAAGGTTAGCTCTTTTACTTCGACCATTGTTCCCATTAAAATCATCCTATTCTATTTTTCTTGCTTTTCTTAACAAGTAAACAAAAAAAGGTGCTCCCGCTAAAGCCGTTATGATCCCTACTGGCAACTCTGTTGGTGCTATGATTGTGCGCGAAAAAGTATCGGCTGTCACCAAAAAAATCCCACCTAACAAACCACACGCAGGTATCAAAACCCTATGGTTAGGTCCAATTAGCACCCTTGTTATATGAGGTATTATCAAGCCAACAAAACCAATAATACCACTAACAGAAACTGCAAAAGCAGTTATTAGCGTACTAATAATGAGTATGCTAATCTTCACTTTTTCGACATTCACTCCTGTATTTTGAGCAGTTTCCTCACCAATTAGCAATAGGTTCAGGTCTTTCGAATGAAAAATAAGAAAAAAAGTTCCCAAGACCATAGGAACAATAACAAGGCTTACATGATGCCATCCTCTAGCTGAAAAACTTCCCATTGTCCAGTAAACAATGGTTGAAACATCGCGAGATGCAATGACCATTATAAATGACAACGCTGCACTAAAAAATTGCCCCGTTGCAATGCCTGCTAACAGCAAGGTGGTGGTAGGAACTTTGCCCGAACGACGTGCTAACTGATAAACAATGCCCGTAGATAATAGAGCTCCTAAAAATGCAAAAACCGAAACCATTCCAAATCCTATAAATGTATGATTCAATTTCAACACAATTGCCAATGAAGCACCTAAAGCTGCCCCTGAAGAAGTACCTATAATATATGGATCTGCTAACGGATTTCTTAACATTCCTTGCATAGAGACTCCAACAACTGATAAACCTAATCCAACTAGGAAAGCTAACAATACTCTTGGCAAACGAACAAAAATAATAATAGATGTAGCCGCATCAGATATATGATCGATATTGACAAAATCCTTGATGTACGGAACATGGGCCATAACTATTTGAAAACCTTCTAAAATCGAAATATTGGCAGCTCCGATGGATGATGCTGTAATAATGGCTAGTCCTGCCATCGGTATCATCAAATAAAAATAGCTTTTTGCCGATAGCAACTTCATCTTAAAACTCCTCTGGATGCATAGCGGATGCAAAGATCTTGAGTCCTTCAATCACACGAACACCTGGTCTTGACACAATGTTGGGCTCTAATAGCTCTATACGATCATTTTGAACAGCTTTAATCTGGTCATAGCCAGGTCGATTTCTCACTTCTGCTTTTAATGAATTCGCTATTTCTTCACTCATATTCTCAAAATCAGCCACATGGGGTGGCATAAAGTATATTTCAGGATTTTGTTCAATTAATGCTTCAACACTATACATAGGATAAGCACCTTCTGTATTTTGCGCAATATTATAACCGCCTGCTAATGTTATTAATTCATGAATAAAAGACTCTGGACCTGCTGTTTGGAGAGGTTCATCCCAAACCTGATAGAATACCGGGATAGGTTCTAACTCATTAACTCTTTTTATAATTTTTCTCTTTTCAGCTCTTAATGCTCTTACAATTTCATATGCTTCATTGCTTTTGCCTGTTAGTTCACCAGTTTTAATAAGTGAGTCAAAAACTTCTTCTACATTTTCAGGCTCTACGTTAACAACTTTTATGTTTAGATCTCTCATCAGTTCCAATGCCTCTTTATGAGACTCTCCATAAACAAAAACAATATCCGGCCTTAGTTCAATAATTCTTTCGACATTTATGGTCCATGAACTTCCTAGCTTTTCTTTTTCAGAAACTTCTTGTGGATAATCACAATAATCAGAAACTCCGATCACTGAATCATCTAACCCTAGAGCAAATAGATTTTCAGTTTGACTAGGTGATAACGAAATGATCCGTTGTAAATCGCTATCAGTTTCCATTTTATGGTCTAAGGATGTATCTTCTAGCATTAGTTCTTTATCACCATCACCACAAGCGCTTACTATCAATGAAATAACAAGCAAGCAAACAACCAGCAAATACCGGTAATGATTTCTAGCAAATTTCTTCATTCCTGCCCCTCCTGATAATCAAAATGACAAGTATCATTTAGTTTTTCAATATATGGATATTCTAAAACATTTTTTAATACTGTGATCCCACAATGATCAACAGCGAAGCGCCAATGCCCATCAATATTCCCGATGACCAAGTGTGTAAGCATGCATCTAATGGTTCCTGAATGTGCTACAATTAACATATTTTCATCTTTTCTATTTCTGTGTAAATAAGCAATCAAGGTATCAATCACTCTTTTATGAAACGTATTTAAGTTTTCACCTTCAGGAAACGTATACTTATCTTCTGTATAAATTTTTTTGTACTCTTGATTGTGACGCTGTTCAATTTCTTGCATACTTAACTGTTCTAGATTGCCAAAATTCATCTCTCGAAACCCCATGATTTTTTCATGAGGGATTTCTTTTGACTGGTGTTGTGCAATAATTTCCGCTGTTTTAACAGCACGATTTAAATCACTGGAAAGCACTCTATCAATCGGTAAGTTCTTCAACCTTTGGGCAACAATATGGGCTTGACGAATACCGTTCAAGCTCAGAGGTGTATCTGTCCAGCCACTCATCTTCCGTTTAACATTGTCTTCCGTTTCTCCGTGCCTCACCATAATAAGATCCATCTAAATACCTACCTTCCACCAAAGATTACAACAATCCATAATAAGAAAAGAGTTTCTGTTAATTCCAGAAGCGCTCCAAGCGTATCTCCTGTCATGCCACCAATTTTTTTTTCCAATAAACGTTTAAATAATATGGTTATCATCCATAAAGGCGCTAAAAAACTCCCTGCTATTGGTAAAAAACAAACCATCGATAGCGAAATCACCATTGCTATTGCAACTTCTTTCACCGTTATTCTGCCAATGTAAAAATGTCCCAGCCCGGATTCTCTAGCATAGGTAGATCGATAAGCACCTAGCACCAAGGATAATCTTCCAAATATGGGCATCAAGAAAATTGTCCACAATCTTATTGATGCGGGTATCGCTACAAGTAACGTGAATTTCATCAAGCAAACTAATATAATGCACACTACGCCATGAGTACCCAGACGACTGTCCTTCATAATCTCTAAAATATCCTTTTTCTTTTTTCCAGAAAAATAGCCATCTGCTGTATCAGCTAGCCCATCAATATGAATTCCTCCTGTTAAAAGAAAATTGATTGATAGTAAAATCACAGCAAGTACCGAGGTAGATAGATAAGGGTAGAGCAACCAATCAGTGAGACACAAGAGGCCTCCTATCGCCATACCTGCTAAAGGAAAAAAAGCCATGTTTTTATAATCAGAATCCTTCCACTCTGTGTGATCAGTAAACGGAAGTGTTGTTAGAAATGTTATTGCCTGCATGATATGTTTCATTATACTCCTCCATAAACATCTATTGTCTTGCCGCTATCTGTGGAAGAATCAGAGCTTTTAATCTTTACCGGTATTCCAGCTACAACCCAATAAACATCCATTACATCTTTTGCAATCTTTTGATTAATCCTTCCAGCAATATCTCGAAAATCTCTTGCCATTCTATGTTCAGGAACTATGCCACACCCTACTTCATTCGTTATTAAAACGGATGGTTTACCTATCTTTTTAAGAGATATTAGCAGTTTATCTATTTCATTATGTATGTCTTCCTCTGCCTTGATTAATTCCTCCTGAGTAATATCATCCCAGTTTATATCTTTTTTTTCCATCATTAACCTTGTGATCATTAACGTTATACAATCCACAAAAATGCCTTCCACTTTGTCTCCATATGGTGGAAGGTTCTGATCAAAGTCACGATATGTCTCTAAAGTTATCCAATCACTTGGCCGATCCTGCTTATGCCGTCGGACTCGCTCGCTCATTTCAGGATCTAGTACCGCTGATGTTGCTACATACAAAATTTTTTTGCCATAACTCGATACTAACGTCTCACCAAATTTGCTTTTTCCACTTCTTGTCCCACCTATCACAAGGCTTATGCACGGTTTATTTAAGTCCATATATTATCCTCCAGTACCATCTTCGAATTTATCCTATGTCCTTCTGATATTAATAATTTTTTCTTTACATCAATGCCACTCCCAAAACCTGTTAAATGATTATTCATACCAACTACTCTATGACAAGGAATAATAATTTGTATTGGATTTTTATTGTTAGCCATACCAACAGCTCTGTAAGCGCTAGGATGATTCATCAGTTCAGCCACCGCTTTATAAGAAAACACGTTACCAAAAGGAATCTCTCTTAAAACATTCCAAACTTTTTTTTGAAAGTTCGTTCCTTTAGGATCTACTGGAATGTCAAATTCTTTAAGTGAACCATTCAGATATTTTTCTAGTTGTTCAACCGTCTTTTGAATAATAGCATGAATATTCTTTAGATTGCTCTTTTTGCTGTCAAAGGTGTTGGATATTGGTTTTTCATCGTTTACAGGAAGTATCTGTAATCTTGTAAGTCCAGTATGAGATGCTTCTATATAAAAGTTGAAATCTTTTATGTTATACCTAAACACCACTTTTTTATCCATCCAGTGTGTCTCCTTTTTTCTTTTTATAAGCGTCCCTTGCCAGTTGCCATTGTTCCCTCGCCTTTAACTGAATCATTCTTTTATACTTAATATCTGGATGGTCTAAGGCTCTACTAAACCAGAAAATCGCATTTTGAGGATCTCCATTCAAACGTTTTAATTCTCCAATCAAATAAGAGAGTGAAACTTCATCAAGCCCTGCTACCGGAAAAGCTTCGTTTGTATATGCATTTTCTAAATGTTCAAGAGCACTTTTCAAATATATATTTTCCTGATCTGCATTGTCAGCCTCCCTATATAACCATGCTATCCGAAGGCACAAACTGCCTAAATACCCTTTTGATTTATTAAGCATCTGCCCAATGATCAGTGCTAATTTATGTGACTCTAGCGCCATTTCGATTGTTCTTACACCACTAAAATCCCTTTTATTCCACTTAAGGCTTATGTTTTTCAATATAATTGTTTTTTCTTCCTTTGAAAGTTTTTTAAACTCACTCTCCGTAGCACTAAAGCCACAGTTTGAACAAACCCACACATTATAATAAACCGGATTTATTTCTTTATACCATATATGAAAATCCGTATCTTTTTTATCAACAGGAATCTTTCTTAATCGAGGTTTTTTAGTAGTGAAATTATTTGCACATACCGGACAATCAAGGTTTTTATCAAATAAATATTGATCCATTACACCCTCCTACACCATTTGTCATGTGTTTTATCAGTCTTACATTTCTATTTCTGATTCACTCTGATACTGACTGTGAATGTATTCAATTAATTCATGCTGCTCAAATTGTTCATGTAAAGGTCTTGGCTTAACACCTACAAGTTTTATCCCTTTAACAGGCCGATAATAATCTCTGGATATCTCTTCTCTTTTGATTTCTCTACCATTTTCATAATATATTTTATACGTCACTACCCGATAGCCTCTTTTAGGTTCTTGTTCGACGATTATTTCACCTTCATATAATTCTTCATCTTGCTTTTCCTCGATAGGTGCTTCGATTACTTCTGTAACATGCGAAGCAAGATCAATCCTTTGTATTTTCGAACTTTCATTCCCATATACGTTAACAAATATTCTATTTCCTTGGATATAGCTTTCGATGTATATTGGATAATCATAATGATTCTTAAACTTTAGATCAATAGCTCCATAAGAAACCGTTGCATCATGGCCTAAGTTGACATAGCTGACAGGCAAGGAATGGTTGCGTCTTTCAACAATAGGCAGATTGGATCTGATTGCAGCGTTATATAACGTAGTTGAAACCTGACAGATACCACCACCAATTCCTGGTACAAGCTCTCCTTGAACAATTACCGGAGCTTCTCGATATCCGGCTGCCGCACTTCGTGGACCAGTTGCTTTGTTAAACGAAAATTCTTCGTCTGGCAACAATAACGTTCCATCGATGCTTTGAGCCCCAAGCTTAAGATTTGCTGTTCTACCAACAACGCCTGCATTAAAACGCGTGCTAAACTCTCCAATTACTCCATCGATCAACTTTAAATCTGCTTTTGTTGGGTATACACTTATCGTATCAACGCTTATTTCCAAAGGGCTTAGCGCTCCATCTTCAAGCGCATCAATGATTGTTTCTCGACTTTCTTCTTTTCTAAGTTTTTTTCCTTCTATCTCAGCTATTATCACAAATTCTCCGGAAGCTCTTTCTAATGTTGCTGCTTTTCCTTCAAAGTTAAGTTCATTTTCTAATTCATCTAGAACCTTATCAATTAAATCTTTTTCGAAACAATTTTCAAGCTCTATATAGTAAGGCCTTTCTTGAAGACGTCGTACTTTCATCGCATTCTGAATTATATTTCCATATCTTCCCAGATTCCATGCTTTATTAATTGCCTTATCATAATCATAGTTATACCCAATTGATTCCAGCGGATAGGACCAGCTCTTGTCACCAAGCATTAGCGTTAATTCTTTTTCATCCAACTTATTCTTCATTTCATTTTCAAGACGCAAAGTGGCTTCATCAGGAAGCATTCCACCGACATTAACACCTTGAATATAGACGTTTGGGTGAATGTTTGCTTGATTTGTTATCCAGTAAGCATATCCGCCTCCAAGCATTATAGCCGCTATTATTACACAGCCTAATCCTATGAAAATTCCGACAAGTATTTTTTTTTGTTTTTCTGATATATTCATGCTTTCGACCCCTCACCTTAAATATAACGCCTCTTACTACGCCCAGTATATCCACACTTCATCCTTTGTCCTGATTGGTGATATATACTCCGCTGGTTGTCCATTATGCCTTAAAATCAATTCACCTTGTACTTTAGATCTATCAAAATCAATATAATCGAATAAATCGACAAAAATCAAATTGTCTTTTGGGGTTGTAATCGTTAAGGGATTACCATTATATTTAATTTCTATGATATTTTTCTGATCAGTATCATGATCATCAGAATCATCAAAGGTTATTGATTTCTTATTCTTAGGTAAATCTTCCTCTTCTTTCTCTGCTACTTCATTCGTATCTTTAATGGTATGATTCAAGGTTTTATAGCTAACCTCATCTCCATTACTTAGCCTGCAGTTCACCTCTGTAAATTCCCCATTATGTTTTAGTGTGTTATGCTGATAATCATCATTCAGTATATCATATAGCATCATAGTTGCACTTGAACCAGTCGTTGCAGGCTGAACCATTACTTCATCTCCGTTCAAAAGTTCAGTCTCCAAACTAGCCACTTCCTGATTTTTAGTTATGATGGCAGGCTCACCATATTCGCCATAAAACTCTCGTTCTTCACCATTAACGATAATATGTATCGATTCTCCTTTTTTAGGTATAAGAAGGTGAGGATCATACTGAAGAGCCGCAAGTCCATCTCGAATAAATAATTTTCTAGTTTGAAAAAGTTTAATTGAACGGCCATTAATTGTAATTTCAATAAAATCATTATGCCTTTTCATTAACGCCTTTTTAAGGATTCCTATTGGCGTAATCCCTTCAGGTCCTATTGAATCCTGAGGATGATACAATAGCTGCTGAATCGTAGATATATTTCTGACAGAAACTCTCTCTTCAGGCAGCTCTAGGGCTTGGCTAATCATTTTAGGCAGGCCCTTCATTCTGCTTCCTCCCCCAATTAAAAAAACAGCACTGGGCATTTTACCATTATGTTGAATGATTGACTCTGAAATCTGAGTAGCTATCGACTTCATCGCTGGGCTAATTGTTTCTATTAACTCGTCTGATGTTTCTTCATGTTTAATCCCTAAAATATCCTCATAATCCAGTTTTTCTGCAGTCGATATCTGACATTTTATACTTTCTGCACTATCAAAGTCCAGCATTTTTTCTCGTGCAAGATATTCCGTCAACTCATCACCAGCGACATCCGTCATAGCATAAGCATGTATACTGCCATCTTTAGTAATCGCAATATCAGATGTTCCAGCTCCAATATCAACAAGCGCTATATTTAATAAACGAGCATTTTCCGGTACAGCAACTTCAATAGCTGCAATTGGTTCCAAGGTCATATAATCCACTTCAAGCCCCGCGCCAGTGACAGAGGCATAAAGACTGTCTACAACTAATTTCGGTAAGAACGTAGCAATCAAGTGCACCGAAAGCATTTTTCCTTTATGATTAAGAGGGTTCTTAATTAATGCACCATCTAAATAGTATTGAATGATGGAGTGTCCAACACAAAAGTATCTTAAGTCACCAGTATTAGATTTTTCCAGTTGTCTTTCAGCCTCCTGTAATGCCTTTAATTCAATTTGTTGTATATGACTCCGTTTTATATCTTGCAGATAACCCAGCCCTAAATCCACGGTAACAGATTCTGTAAGCAAAGCTCTTCCTGCTGCTGCAATAGTCGCATCTTTAAGTTCATAACCACATTCTGCTTCCAGTTTTTCTTTTACTTTTTTAATGACTTTTGCCACTTCTTCAATATCATGAATTTGGCCATCAAACATTGCACGGTTTTCGTGAAAAATAACAACCGAATGATGAACAACAAGCTTCTGATCCTCCAGTGAACCCAGCAAACCAACGACACTTCTGGTGCCAATATCTAATGCCAGCGCCATTTCATTTTTATTTAATTTCATCTTCATTGTGCACCACCATCATTAATTTTTTGATAATATACACACCATTCAGAAACAATGCATTTTTCACAAGAAGGCTTCCGAGCTTTACAAACTCTTCTGCCATGTAGTATTAACCAGTGATGTGCATCTGACCATCTGTTTTTTTTAATGACTTGCATTAACTGTTCTTCTGCTTTAAGGGGATCCTTAGCCTCAATAATACCAATTCGATTAGAAACACGAAAAACATGTGTATCCACAGCTATTGCTGGCAGACCAAAAGCATTACTAAGAACGACATTCGCTGTTTTCCTACCTACTCCTGGTAATTCCATTAATGTATCACGACTGTTAGGAACAGTTCCATCATGCTTTTCAACTAATATTTTACATGCTTCAATAATATGCTTACTTTTAGTCTTGTAGTAATTGCAACTTTTAATTAGTTTTTCTAATTGACCAGCATTTGTATTCAAATAGTCCTTCGGATTTTTGTATTTTGCAAATAGTTCTTTTGTCACCATATTAACCCGCTGATCTGTACACTGAGCAGAAAGCATCGTAGCAATCAAGCATTCAAAAGGAGTGGTGAAGTCGAGTTCGCTTTTCGCCGAAGGATATTCTTTAGCAAGTTGGTCCAATATTATTTCACAATTTTTTGCGTTATTCTTTCTCACTTTATTCTTTACCAAAAGATCCCTCCATTAACCTGTGCTAAATTACTTCCATATCAATATTGATTAGTTCCCCTCTCCCATCCTTCTCCAAAAAACGAAGGACTTCTTGAATGGTTTTCTCTACATGTCTTTTGTTATTACTAATACAACAAAAACCTATGGTTGCAAGTCTCCATTTATCTTGATCTGCTATTTCTGCAATAGAGACATTGTATCGACTTTTTATTCTTTCTATCACACTTTTAACAATCATCCGTTTCTCTTTTAAGGAACTTCCTTCATACATCATGATATTAAAAGTGCATATCCCTACTTTCATTATTTTCTCGACTCCTATTCAATAAAATAATTGCACTTTATGCAAGCGTTAGTTGTTTCAATGCCCATTTAGCTGCGTTATTTATATCTTCTCTCTCGTCATCAACAAAGGGTTCTATGATAGGTATCGCCATAGGATTCCCCATGTTGCCTAAAGATTTTAACGCATTGCGTTTCATCACCCTTAACCCTCTCCAAGCAAAAGCCATAGATTCATACCGTTTCTTAAACTCTTTATTATTCATATTTAATAATTCTTCTAAATTAATCCATGCCAATTCAAAGTTATTATAAAACATCTTTTCAGATGTTTCTCTTATTCCTTTATTATTTGGACAAACGTCTTGACAAATATCACAACCATAAAGCATGGTGCCTGATTTTTTCATACTGACACTATCCATGACTCCTTTTTGCTGTAGCTGATTAGCGAGACATCGCTGATTGTTTATTACGAAAGGAGTAGTTATCGCGTTGACCGGACATGCACGCTGACATTTGCCACATTCATTGCACTTTAAGTAAGGCATTGATCGATAATCTTCTTCAAAAAATTCTAACGATGTTACTACATATCCAATCACAATGTATGATCCATATTCAGAATGAAAAAAACAATTATTTCTCCCAAAATATCCAAGACCAGCTTCCGCCGCCAAGTGACGGTCTACTAAAGGTCCCGTATCTGCATACACAAGCCAATGATATGGTTCTTCCTTGAATGGTATAGACTCCATCAGCTGACTTAATCTCATTTTTAGTACACGATGATAATCCGTGCCTCTGGAAAAACGAGCTAAGCTTCCGCAGAATAAAGGTCTATAAGAAACATCAGTTTCTTCCTTGTTGAAGTAAGACATTGCTGCTACAATAACCGATTTAGCCTCTGGCATTATTAAGCTCGCATCAATACGTTTATCAATAGAAATTTCTTCAAAATTTGTCAGGTACTGATTAGCATGCCTATCTTCAATTAATTTTTTTAATAAAGGTGATTTGTTTGGCCGAATAACGCCTATGTCAATAATATTCTTTTTCTTCGCTTCTTGCTTTAGTTCCTTTACTGATAAAAGCATTAAAAAGCACCATTTCCTATAAATTCACGAAGTATAGATGTTTTAGGTATATCATCTTCATTTTCAAGAACAACAAAATAACTTAAGAATTTAAGTAGCCTCTTTGCTTCCGGAAATTGTGGACTATCCCTGTCTATCTGTCTCAATAAAGGCTCTGCATATTTTTTCAAAACACTTAATTCATAAAATAGCGCTGAATTAAACATTACATCAGCATCCTCTTGGAAAGGAAATATATATGCTTCCTCACCTCTCCGCACAGATGGCCACATAGACATGGTTCTTAGTGCATCATTCCCTCTAAACTGATGGTCTCTTACCATCCTTCTTATCAGCCTTGCATCTGTAGTCGGTATCCGATTATGTTCATCAATATTTAATTGAGTCAAGCAACTAATATATATCTTAAACTTTAGGTTTCGTTCTACACTTTCTGTCAAACGATCATTTAACGCATGAATTCCTTCTAAAATTAAAGGTTGGTCTTTATCTATCTGGATGGATTTACCACGATATTCACGTTTTCCTGTTTTGAAATTAAAGGTTGGTATTTCAACCATTTCTCCACTCAGTATTTTCTTTAAATCTTTGTTGAAGAGGTTCAGATCTATCGCTTCTATGGCTTCAAAATTGTATTCGCCATTTTCATCCAATGGTGTTTTTTCTCTGTCTACAAAATAATCATCCAATGAGATAGATTTTGGTTTTAGTCCATTAACTCGCAATTGAATACTTAATCTTCTAGCAAGACTAGTTTTGCCAGAGGATGAAGGTCCAGCTATCAAAATAAGCCTTCTATGGCTCAAATCCTCAGCAATGTAATCAGCCATCTGGGCAATCTTTTTTTCGTGGAGTGCTTCCGCTATCCTGATATACTCATCTTCCTTTTGCGAAACAATCAAATCGTTCAAGCTGGCCACATAATCTACCTGAAGAATTTCTGCCCATTTTTCTGACTCGCGAAAAACTTTGAAAATCTTAGGATTATCAACGAAATCTGGAATTTTCCCGCCCTCTTCATTTCTTGGGTATTGCAGCACAAAACCAGGAGGGTAATATTGCAGATTAAATTCTTTCAGATAGCCTGTAGACGGAACCATATAACCATAAAAATAATTTTTAAGCCATCCACATTGATATAGTTTTATGTATGGCTTTTCTCTATATTTTAAAAGTTTCACTTTACTCATTTGGGTATAGTCCTTAAAAATATCTATTGCTTCTTCTACCGAAACCCTTCTTTTTTCAAAAGGCACATCTTCTTCAATGATTTCTTTCATGCGGTTGTATATTCTTTGTGAATCTTCTATTTGCAACTCTTTTTTATACTTTACTTCACAATACAAACCTTTATTGATAGAATGTTCAACATTAACTTGACAGCCAGAATATAACTCCATACAAGCTCTGATAAAAACAAACGTGAGGCTTCTTTTATATATTCTTGACCCTATTGAAGAACAAGCATCCACCCACCTGATGTCACAGTTTCCATCGATGGAAGCTGATAACTCTTTCAACTCATTCCCTACAATCGCTGCTATAATGCGGGAACAGCTGTTATCCTGATATTCTTTGCTTATCATCTCAAGGGTAGACCCTTTGGGAAACCTCTTAGCATTTTTATTGTTTACTGTTATTTCAATCATATTATTTTGCTGGTTTGAAACCATTTTACACTCCTCCTATTGAGTCCTCATTGACTTAAATAATCCGTGCTAACTTTCTTCACCATTTCTTTCAAATCCTTTTTAGAAGCCGGCGTCTTTAGAATCGTTGTCACATTCTTTGATTTCATTTTTGTTCTTAACTCTTTTTCATTGCTTGATGTTAGTACATAGATTCCTTTAGGTAATACTTTTTTAAGTTTTTCTATTAGCACATCACCGTTTATTTCTTTCATGTATAAATTAACAAGGATTAAATCTGGTGCTTCACTTCGAGCTTTTTCTATAGCATTATATTCATCACAACTATTCGTTTGTAGTCCTAACTCCTTAAGCATCGTTTCTAAAACAAGTGTTTCAAACCTCGAATCATTAACAATGAGTATTTTCATCAAATAGCCGCCCTTTCTTCATCCGCCCTATAGTATTATTGAATAAAACCAAACCGACCAAAGGGATAGAGACGAAAAAACGCTTTCCCAATTATGTCTTCTTCAGAAACCAAGCCAAGAATGCCATCTCGACTATCCAAACTATTGCTTCGATTGTCGCCCATAACAAAGATTTTTCCTTCTGGAATAATTAGATCCACTTCACCAACCGTATAGTTTTCTCTTATGTACTCTTCTTGCTGAAGAACATCGTTAACATAAACCTCACCATCTCGAATCAGTAGCTCATCACCCGACAAGGCAATAATGCGTTTGATCAATAATTTTTCTTCACCGGAAGAGGTTCGTAAGGGTGATTGAAATACAACGATGTCTTTTTCTTTTGGTGCGCTTCTCTGATACAACAGTTTATTGATCATCAAAAAGTCATTCTCTTCTAAGGTATTGGTCATGGAATGATTTTTCACGATGGTGGGTGTCATAAAAACAGTGATTAATAAAGCTATTGCAATGGATATAACAATCGTTTTTACCCACTCGATTATTTCTTTCTTCATCCTGCTTCCCCCATCCAGCTATTATGACTAAACATATTTTATCATTTGCCAGCATCGAAAGCAATGTTGACCAAATTGTTGTGCCTGCAGAGTTTCTATGGTATTCTTAACTTAGTAGTAAAGAAAGGTGTGATAGATTTTGGAAAGGTTAAAAGACTTTATTCATGATTATTCCGATCTATTTTTAGCTACATTAATCACTGCTTCAATGGCATTTGTAGTCTTTTGGAACTTAAACACTATTTTCGATGATTCACCTTCTGTCGCCAATGCGACACCCCCTTCTACTGAAGATTCTGTTTCGATGGATCATCCTTATGATGACTCAGATGAATTATCTGCCCCTGATTCAGATCCTGTCGTTATCGACCTCTCTCCTGAAGATGAACATCAGCAAAGCGATGACTCCACCAATCCTGAGGAGACAGACGCAGCAGATTCTGAATCAGTTGAAACGCATAGTTATGTAACTATCGATATTCCTAGCGGCACACCAGGAGTTGGGATTGCTAATATTTTAGTAGAAGCTGGTTTAATTGAAAACCCGGGCGACTTTGTTCAAGCTGCAGAAGAGTTAAATCTTTCTCTTAGCTTGAAATCAGGCACCTACGACGTTCCAGTAAGTGCGACTCCTGAACAGTTAGTTCGTATCATCGCAGGTCAAGAATAGGATAAGCCAGCCTGACATCATAATTAATGACAGACTGGCTTCTACTTATTCATTTTCATTCTTTAGCACTATCGGTTCAAATCTTCCAAGGCTTGTGCTCTTTCGTGAGCACGTTTAATCAAAGCATCCTTATTCACTAAATACCGTTCTTGCTTTCCTTTTGCAATTTCACCAATTTCATCATAACAAGTCATTTCGAAATGCAAAGCACTGCCATCAATTCGATCCAACTTTGCCTTAACCGTAACCTGCATCCCCTGTAGTGTAGGCTTTTCATGAGTTATTTCAATTTTTTTACCCACAGTAATAAAACCCTCTGGTACATTTTTTCCCACTAATTCAACCGCTGCTTCAATCATCATTCCTACCAATGCTGTTGTTGAAAACAAGGTTTCAATTCCAGCTCTCCCAAAACTAACGGTAGTGTCTTCATACGCCACCCTCTTTTGAACACAGTACTCTAAACCTTCACTTAACGTAAAATCTTCATGCATACATAACCCCCCTTTGTTATCTATTATTACCCGCTTATCTTAAACATACACTGTTTTCCCAATATATTATTAAGAAACTTCTTTATGATATCAGTAAATTATTTTAACACTTCTAATAATTGTGGAATAATGGTAGAATATAGTTATCTACGAATGTCGAAAGGAGGTTCTATTATGCCAAAAGCAGTTGTTTTGGAAAAATATTGTAAAAGCTGCCGTTTATGCGTTGATATTTGCCCTCAGAAAATAATGGATATCAGTACTAGATCAAACGAAAAAGGTTATTTTGTCGCTGCTTGCATTGATCAAGAAAAGTGCACCGGTTGTACTCTTTGCGCTACTGTTTGCCCGGACGTTGCTATCGAAGTATACAAATAACTCATCAAGGAGTGTTAAAGAATGGAAAAAGTTTTATTGAAAGGTAATGAGATTATTGGCGAAGCTGCTATACGAGCTAAATGCAAGGTTTTCTTCGGGTATCCAATCACACCATCAACTGAAGTTATTGAATACCTTTCTGCCAATTTACCATCAAAAGGTGGATCAGTTTTACAAGCCGAAGATGAAATTGGCGCCATTAACATGTGTTACGGTGCAGCTTGCACTGGCACAAGAGTCATGACTGCATCTTCCAGCCCCGGAATAAGCTTAAAGCAAGAAGGTATCTCTTATGCCGCAGCTGTTGAACTACCCATGGTTCTAGTCAATGTTAATCGATGTGGTCCAGGGCTTGGTGGATTAGGTCCAGCACAATCAGACTATTTCCAATCTACCAAAGGCGGGGGCCACGGAGATTATCGATTGATTGTTTTAGCACCTTCAAAAGCTCAAGAATTATATGACTATACAATGGAAGCCTTTGATTTAGCCGATCAGTATCGAAACCCAGTAATGGTTCATACGGATGGATTTCTTGGTCAAACTATGGAGCCAGTAGTCTTAAAGGATCCTCCCAAAATCCCTGATATCGATCGAACTTGGACGGTATCCGGATGTAAAGGCCGTAAAAAGCGCATCCTTGCCAGCTATTCACTGACAAATGAAATTGGGGAATCAAATAACCTATACCTGGAAAAAAAATACAAAGAAATTCAAGAAACAGAACAGCGATGGGAAGCTTTTCATGCAGATGATGCCGAATATTTACTTGTTAGTTATGGTACTACTGGTAGAATCTGTAAAAGCACTGTTCTAAATGCACGAAAAAAAGGAATCAAGCTTGGCTTAATTCGTCCTATAACCTTGTGGCCATTTCCAGAAAAAGGCATAAAGCCACTCATTAGTCAGTTGAAAGGAATTATTTCAGTAGAGCTTAATACTGGTCAAATGATTGAAGACGTTAAGCTTTCAGCTGAATGCAAAGTCCCTGTACATTTATTCAGAAGACAGGGTGGTATGCTTCCAACAGAAGATGAAATCTTGGAAAATGTAGAAGAAACTTTTCAACTTAAAAATAACAAGGAGGTGAACCTATAATGAACAAGGTTTTTGAACGATCCAAAGGCTTATCAGATGCCCATTTTACCTTTTGTCCCGGATGTACTCACGGAACTATTATGAGGCTAATCGCAGAAGTTATGGATGAACTTCAGATTATTGAAGAAACCATCGGTGTTTCACCCGTTGGATGTGCTGGTTTCTGTCAAGATTTTTTTACTTGTGACTTCGTTGGCGCAGCCCATGGTAGAGCTCAGGCAGTAGGAACCGGAATTAAGCGTTCTTTACCAGATAAAATGGTATTTACTTACCAAGGAGATGGTGATATTGCAGCTATCGGTACACAGCATGCCATTCATTGTGCCGCAAGAGGCGAAAAAATAACTTCAATCATGGTAAATAATGCCATTTATGGAATGACTGGCGGGCAAATGGCACCAACAACATTAGAAGGAATGAAAACTAGTACAAGTCCTTTTGGAAGAGATCCCATTGATGTCGGAATGCCTATGGATTTCCCTAAAATAATTGCCAATATTCCCGGAGCTGTTTATGTTGCTTCTGTTTCTGTAGATTCACCTAAAAATATTAACAAGGCAAAAAAAGCAATAAAAAAAGCATTTCAAGTACAGCAAGCTGGGTTAGGATTTGCACTCGTAAGTATTCTTTCAACATGTCCTACCAACTGGGGAATGTCCCCTATTGATAGCCTGCAATGGTTGCGCGAAAATATGCTCCCAGTATATGAGCTAGGGGAATTAAAAGAAACTGAGGAGGTAAAGAAACTATGATGGACACTGTAATTATGGCTGGTTTCGGAGGTCAGGGGATAATGTTCCTAGGAAAAGTCTTGGCTTACGCAGGAATGACCGCCGACCTTGAACTGTGCTGGATACCTTCCTACGGGCCTGAAATGAGAGGTGGAACAGCAAACTGTTCTGTCATTCTTTCAGATACTGAAATTCATTCACCAGTAGTCGATAGAGCAGACGCTGTCATCGCTATGAACCAACCTGCATATGAGCGATTTAAGTCCAGAGTGAAACCAGGTGGATTCCTTATTGTTAATTCTTCTTTAGCTACTACAAGCAACGATAGAACAGATATTACGACTATAAACGTTCCCGCTTCAGACATTGCAAACAATCTTGGTAATCCCAGCATCGCAAATATGGTATGTCTAGGCGCCTTGTTACCTTCTATGAAACTGGCTAACTGGGACTCCGTTGAAAAATCAATGAAAAAACTTACGATGAAACGACCTGAGTTTTTGCAAGGAAACCTCGATGCCATTAAAGAAGGAATGAAATGCCAAAACTAAACTAATTTATCATCCTTATCGAAATCATTACCAGCTAAATAGAATAAGAAGCCAGGACTGCCCGCTTGGCTTCTTATTTTGTTAGATTCTATATGATTTCCTATGACTTAATAAATGGATTTTTTATTAAATGAACATAATTCAAAACTTGAATCATTTCTTCTTTGCTAAAAGTGCATATGGAACCAATAACATTTTGCACATTTTTGTCGAATAATATTTCTCTCATTTCAGGGGTTATTGCTCCAATCATTTCTTCTACTTCTTCCTGTTCAAGAATCAAATAACAAATTGATATGCCCAGTGATTCACTTATTTTCTCTATGGAGTCCAAAGATGCCTGCACTTTTCCATTTTCCAAATGTGTAATCATAGCTGTCGATAATCCTGTTATTTCAGCAAGTTCCTTTTGCGTTATTCCTCTGTTGACACGTGCATTTCTTAATTTCTGCCCCACAACACTTTGTTTCCGCTTGTTCCCAATAAACAAACTGATGGGAACTTCAAACACCTCCGTTATTGCTCTAAGCGCAGAAATCGAAGCAACTTTTTCACCTCGCTCCACTTCACTTATGTACGTTGGAGATAGACCTGTAAGAGCACCTAACTCCTCCAAGTTCAATCCTTTGTTTTTTCGCAAAGCTCTAACTTTATTACCGGTTGCACCTACGGCAATATGCTTCCAGCTACTAATATCATCATCGTTCATTTCCAAAACTTCAACCAGTCTTGCAAAAAATTTCGGACTCATTTCCCGTTGATTTTCTTCTATTTCCCGAAGTTGGTTAAGTGGTACTCTCATCTGCTCAGCTAAGTATTCTTGTGTCATTTGATGCTTTTCACGAAGCCACTTCACCCGATCACCATGAATCAAATTTTTCACTCCTCTCACTTATATAAAACACATTTTCTCAGTACACTTTAGTTGATTATGTTCTGATTTTATCATAATACTCTCTATTAACACAATCAATTCGTCATTGATACCCCTAAGTGAGCCTATCTAATCCATTGGTTTATTTTCGTGACATATGTTTTAACCATAGTCCAGCCGCCTCTGTCCTATTAGTAACTTCTATATTCTTCATTATCTTCGTTATTAGATTTCTAACTGTTTTTTCCGCCAAAAATAATTTCTCTCCTATTTCTTTATTTGTTTTCCCCTGACTCACTAATGCTAGTATTGTCTGTTCACGCTCCGATAATCGTGATAAAAAAGGATCTTCTTTTGCTGACTGACTCATAATGATCTGAACCTTTTGATCCATCACGGTCAATCCATGTAACACATTGTGAATCGCTTGAACAATCGCTTTTCCATCTACATTTTTGAGTAGATATCCATCAGCACCATTTTTAATGCTTTCCTGAACCATAAAATCTTCCGCATAAGCTGTTAAGATTAGTACACGAATAGCACTATTTCTCTTTTTTATTTCCCTTACACCTTCAGTTCCATCTCCGTCAGGAAGTTGCATATCCAAAAGAACAATATGAGGATTTGCTTCGTCTAGATTATCATACATCTCTTTCAACGAAGCAGCTTCTGAACAAACTATTAGATCCTTATCTTTTTCAATCAACCCTTTTAAGCCTAACCGTACAATTTTATGATCATCTACCAACATAACTTTTTTCTTAGTATTCTCATCTATCATTCTTGCTCATCCTCCCATGGTACTTTTATCATTATCCGAGTACCTTCTTTACCGCTTTTAATTTTCATTGATCCATTAATCCTAATGACACGATCTTTCATATTCTGTAATCCATAGCCTTCGGTATTCTTCTTGTTACTATCAAAACCAACTCCGTCATCATCTAGCTCCACTACTAATGCTTTTAAGCTGGAGTATACGCTTATCCGAACATTCTTTGCCTTCGAATGTTTTTGTATATTCATTAGTGCCTCTTGTATAATATAGTATAGCTCGGCATTTATATCTGTAGATATTTTCCCCATTACCATTGTTGGTACTAAATAATTATAATCACAGTTAATGTTATTCGTTCTTTGAAATTGTTCAATCAAGTTAAGTAAGTTTTCTTTAAGATCTTCTATTCCTATATAACTGGATGAAAAAGTTTTCAGAAAATCTCTTGCTTCTTTTATGGTTTCATTTAAGTCTGATTTGAGTTCTTCCAAACCCATACGCGTTTCATCATTTTCAGACACATCTAACAAGGACTCAACTAGCATCCCTGCTCCAAACAACCGTTGTATAATTTGATCATGAACCATCTGGATGGTTTTTTTTCGCTCTTGTATCAATAGCTGATGTTGTTCATATTCATTAAATCGTTTTTGAATCTCCCAGCTGAAAGAATCAAAAATTCGTATGGTTATTACCGTTATTCCAATAGCCGAAATAGCCCTTACTAACTCTACCGGTATTCCCGTATAGTGATAAAAAACAACATGATTAAGGACATTGGAAGGAAAGATATCTAAAGGCGTAATAAAAACACCAGATGTTAATCCATAGAGGAAAAAAAACATCCCTGCAATCATATACATATTCGCATAGCTCGACAATCTTAACCCTTTCAAATGATTACTATTCTGAAAAAAAGATATTCCTGCTAAAATAGCACCAGGAAGCCCCATAAAATACCTTGTCAAGTTATTGAATATTGTTATTTGCCACATTAAATCTTTTGGAACAGAGGATATTCTTCCGAGAAAGAAAAATAACCATAATGCCAAAATGAGTAAGGGTACCCATATATGTATTTTAATATTTTTTGTCGTTTCTTTCAAAACCATAGAAAAACCAAAAATCATTAAAAAAAGAAAAGAAAAACCTGTCAGAAGTGTTTCAACTGTGTATAGCTGCCACTCAAAATTGTCATAAGCTTTCATCATTCGAAGCATTGCGATCCATTCCGCTATACCATGCAACACCCCAAAAGCTCCTAATAGCTGTATCGTAGTGAGTAAAGGAAATTCACTCTTATGTCTAAATTTTTGTTGCAATGCCGATATTCCCAGAACAAAAAAAGAAAGCCCATAAAAAAAGAATAGCCATAAATACGTTTTTTCTTGAAATTGATTCAAATCACTCACTCCAGCACTATTCTAATACTATTTTGTCATATATCCTATTATTAGTATAGCTACACACCTTATAAAATGCAAAACACCAGTTTTCTGGTGTTCTGCTATTACTCTTTCGACATGCGATTTACTCTTTGTTCACTTCTATATAGAATAGGCGCAGAAGAAAAAAACGTACCATTTGAAAAAGCATGTCTTTCCATTGTGATCAGTTCTTTTGTAATACGCGTCATATTTCTCTGAATTTCAGGACTTAGCACATCTTCTATTTCTTGATTAGTAGATTTTTTAAAGTAAACATAACTTTTCCAGAGTCTCTCTTTAATACGATTAACCGTAGACGGTTTTCTCAAAATCTCTAATATTTCCCTTTTAAGATTTTCTGCATATTCAGGAGAAAATCCTTTTGGGAGCATTGCAAGACTCTTACCAATCAACCTCGCCGCCGAATCATCTATTTCTTGACACAAAAATTTAACTGTATACCACAAGTTATATAAATCTTGCTTTGACTGAATTTCTTGAGAATGGACCCATGCAAATGCATGAAGTCTTCTACGCCAGTCCCACCATCTGAGCGGACTGTCAAGGTCTACGGCTGGTATTAGAAAAAACCCTTCTCTTAAAAGTAGTGACCCCAGAACACCAGGCGGATGTCCTAGCCGTTTATTTTTTAACGTTGTTCTATAGACACCACATGTCGGACTACCTTCCATATATACATATCCAATCGCATTTACTGATCGTAGTATTTCTAATGTTGATAAGCATGATCCTTTTAATTTTTCTGTCACATCGTCGCCTTTACGATTAATTATTTTTGCCTTTCCTTCCCAAACATCATCACCACTGCTACCAGCTATTTTTATCGGCTCTCTTGGTACACCTAATCCTGCACCAACTTCAGGACAGACGGGATGCCATTCAAAATCACTATGCTCACGACCCATATTCTTAACCCGATCCCAGCCTCTACGATTATACCTAAAGGGAGCGCCAAAATTACATGCACTCACCCCTAAAACTACTTTTTCTTGAATGACACGCTTCATTTTTACCATCTCCATTCATGCATATATACATTACACTAGTAAATGATACCCAATAAACGGTTCAACACGCAAAACAGCCAGACATAATTTGAATTATATCTGGCTGTAAATAATTTTAAAACCATTTTTTCTTATTCTTACTTCCCGAAAATATGCTTTGAATCATCATAAGGATCTTAAATAAATCCTTAACTGGCTCCACCACTTCTTCATTTATTCCTTGTACTACATCTGCTACATAATCCGTCATTTCAGTAACATTCTCTACCGTCGACTGTACATGTTCCATGCTTTGATTTACGTGAGCTGTGATCCCTTCTACGTTTTCCAGTACTCTCGGAATCCGTTCTAAAGATTCATCAATATGTTTTTCATTTTTATATACCACCGCTTGAATGTTCTTTAATGCGTCATTAATCTTAATCAATGCCATTAATAGGTATACTAATGCTCCCACACCCAATAACGCAATAAGCACAATAAGTAATTCTCCAACAGTTACGGTCGCTCCCATATCACCCCACCTTTGCTGTATATTATTTCAGTATTACTTGACCTTATTCCAGCTCTTGGGATACTTTTTCTGCCTCTTTGGAAACTTTTTTTGCTGCATCATTCGTTTCTGACTTTGCTTTTTGCTTTATTTCTTCCTTTGTATCTTCCAACTCATCAACGATTTCTTCTTTTTCTGATTTAACTTTATCTTTTAATGTCTCTACTTTTTCTTCAACAATTTCTTTTGTTTCCTCATAAAAAGTATTTAACTTTTCTTTGCTTTCCGCAAGATTTTCATTTACTTTTACTTTCGTTTCACTTAATTCTTCTTCGAGTTTGCTTTTCGCTTTAACTAATTCTTCTTTTGTTTTTTTTCGTGTGTTTTCACCTTTATCAGGAGCAAAGAACACACCCGTCAACCCACCTAAAAAAGCACCTGTAGCAAGGCCTTTCATTAATCCTTTTCTTCGCTCCGCTTGTTTTTCTTTTTTCATCTTATTAGGATCAATCGCATTCCTAAATTGCTCCATTCTTTTGCTTAAGTTGCATTTACCCATAAACACACTCCTTTTCGATCATTTTAGTGAATTATACCCAATATTTTCTAAAATAATCATCGAATTATTTTGTCACCTTGTCCAATGCCTCCCTATTCTTCCATTAAATTTCTTCGATACTCCAAGTAATATTTTTTAAGGGTTGTAATTTGTTCTCCTATCGTTAACTGTAATCTCGATATTTTTTCTAAATTATGTTCCTCAATAGCTTCTCTCCATTGAGATATTAGTGATTTTTTCTCTAGGCTGTCTTTCATCAGCGCATTTCGCAAACTGTTTATTTTTTCCCAATGGACAACATCCAGATCTGTTACATCTTCTAATCCATGCAGCTTCTTACAATTCCTTATGATTTTTGTGTATTGATGGATAATTCTTCCCGCAATCTCCTGAACCCATTGATCAATTGTTGCAATTTTGTATGAATTTACGATTTCTTTCGTAAATACCTGACCTTTAAACAGTTTTTCCTTTTTTTCTTCATGCTGATCAAAAATAGAAATATTTTCCCAAACAGTAGCTGGCGGTGTTCCAAATAGATGATTCCTTTCCTCCTCTGTATAGTCATCAAATACATCTTGTTCACTTCTGAATAAACGATCTTTATCAAGATAAAATTTCTCTTCGCCTGCCGGTTTAGAGAATTCAATTTCTAGTTCTTTAGCACTCAGGTTTGATTTTGCTACTGCCTCTATTCCATCCAACATCATCAAGTATGATGCCGCCACATATAAATACGTATTTGATGTTGGGTTGGGTGCTCTCAACTCAAATCTTGTAGCTAAAGGATTGTTCATGTCACGAACAAGTGCTAATAAAATAGTTCTATTCCTTGATGGATTTTGTGGATTATGCCCGACAGATCCAACAACGCAAACAGGAGCCTCAAACCCTGGTTTTAATCGCTTAAGTGCGTCATTACTTGAGGTGACAAATGGATTAATGGCTTCATAGTTCTGCAAGATTCCCATAAACGATCCCCAGCCAGCTTTACTGAGAAAGTCTTTATCTCTGTCTTTCGGAGCCATCAGATTAATAAGTCTTCCATCTTTTGTTTTTAAGTTAACACCCATATGCGTGTGTTTCCCTGATCCCGCAACTCCTTCAATAGGCTTTGCCATAAAAGAAACTTCCAATCCATACCTTTCAAAAATCTCTTCGACCAAAACACGTACAAACACTTCATTATCCGATGTTTCCATAGGAGTATTGTATTTCCAATCTATTTCCAATTGTTCCATTACATGATCAAGTTTCCCTGTGTTGCTAATTTTTGCCGTTACGCCCCCTACTTCCTTATGCCCCATTTCTGGTTCAAGGCCATAATCATGAAGCATCATCATGGATTCTTCAAGAGCTGAGCGTACACTTCCTTTTGTTCTTTTCCAATACTGTTCTTTTAATAGCTGAGAAGTTGATAACTTTTCTTCATTAGCTTTATCTTGCGGTGTTCGCACCCAAAATTCTAATTCTGTGGCCGTTGTCATCTTAACGCTTTCAATCTCATCAGCCGATTCTAAACCATACTCTTTTAGCATTTCTGGATATGTAGAAAATAGCTTCATAAGATGTTTTTCAAAATACTTTTCTACTCTTGCCAATACGCCTCTAGAACCAACATGTTTGCCTTCATGTCTTAGAAAAGCAGGTATTCTCAAAGAACCTATGGGTAACCCGGTTTCTTGGTGGATATGTTCAAAATTATAATCCACATACCAATTAACTTCAAGGTCCGGCACAAGGTCAACTTTTGCATTGTTTAATGTAGCAATTTCATGCAACATTACGCTAGATCCATCCGTTTGAACCCCCATTTGCAAAAATGTTTCCATATCATCCAGCATTACCGAGATTGGAATTTTTTCGTCTGTATTGTTACCTCGCAGATCTACACCTACCAAAGAAACAAACTGAATGGAAGGAAAGTTTTTCAATAATTTTACCAGTATTTCATTTTTGTGCGTCCATACCGGTAAGCTATAAAGCAGTTTCTGATCCATTAGTGCTTCTAGTTTCTTTTCCACTATAACCCCTCCTCAAATTCAAATGATTAAATAAATAAAAAACATTATATCATTTTCATCATTTTTGTAAAGAATAAGTCTTTATCAGATGCAAAAAGACTTCCAGAAAATTTCCAGAAGCCATTCAACATTAGTAACCATATTTAGTAATGCCAATTTTCATTGTCTTTTCCTTTCTTAGTTTCAGCATTATCAACTTTGTCCTCTCCCTCTTCATCTTCTTCATCCTTTGTAATCATAACCTTTTCTATCACTCCATCTTTTACTGTAACCACCTTTATGTTTAAGCCTCCAGATTCAAAAATGGTTCCTTCTGAAACCGGTACACATGCTTCTTCAGCTAAATTACACACTAACCCACCTAAGGTATGTCCTTTAGAGCTAGGTATATCAGCTCCTGTTTCTTCCAGTATTTTTTCTAACCTTGTTGAAGCTGAGTATACATGTTCATCCCTAGCAACAAAATCTTTTTTAGGCTCTAGATATTTTTGGATAGCAAAAACCCCTGCGATGGCAATAGTTCCTAACACTAAATCTAACATTGTATCGCCATAAATAAGCATTTTTCGAGCTATAAGATAAAGAACTAGCTCCAATATAGCACTCGTAGAATGGGATAAAAGCATTAACATAAGTTCAATTCCAACCACTAGCAATAAGGTGTGTGCAAGAAAATTCTTAAAAACAACATAAGAGCCCTCTGGTCCTGTATTAAAAATCAGCAAAAAATATTTTACGATGTCGATCAGTCCGATTGCAATCGCTATAGCCACAAGAATGGTTAAAACAATTTCAAGATAGTATGCTGACTTTTCCAGTTTTTTCATAATCAGCAGATCTTTCATACACTCATCTCCCTTAGCTTTTTGGTAGTGTAAACTTAAACACTACTTTTTAGATTTACTTGCTTTATATTGCAAAGGTTTCAAAGTTTTTTTGTTCATATTTATTATAATTCTCACCATTAGAAAAACAGCGCCATCTTGTTACTGTTTTAACAAAGTTGTCGCTATTATCACTATCCTGGCTCCCATACCATTTCAACCAAGGTTAAATCATCTTTTAACTCTCCCTGTGCCTCAGCAATTCTTTTAAAGAAAAGCGTCATTGGTCTTTGGGTTTCACTTACCTGATATTTTCTTGCTATTTCCAATAACTTTTCATAATCTATGGCTTCCCTATTATTATCTTCTAATTCCATCAATCCATCGGAATAGATAAATAGTCGATCACCAGGATTCAATTGAATTTTCCCTTCTTCATGTTCTTGAGAAAATTCAAATCCTATAGGTGTTCCATATGCATTCAATGTATCTATCTCACTACTTCCCTTTACCCACAATGGTTCTGGGTGAGCCCCTCTACAATATCTCAAAATACCCGTGTGCGTGTTTAAGACCATATAAAATATTGTAAAATAATGCTGGTACTTAGAAAAAGAAAATCGCTTGTTTAAGTATTGAATAACGTTTCCCGGCGAAATAATTTCATAATAAGGAGGCCGATCTATTTGTCGTTTTAAAGGCGTACCTCGGCTAATATCCGGAACCATAAGTTCTGAAAGTGCAACAGCAATCATCGATGATGCAACCCCATGCCCCATCACATCAATCATATAAAGACCAACATGTTCATGATCTAACATAAAAATATCGTAAATATCCCCTCCTACTTTTCCAGAAGGTTGGAAATGGCAGTAAAATGAACATCGAGGCACCTCAATAATATTTTTAGGAATTAATGATTCCTGAATTCTTGCCGCTAAAGACAGATGATGGTCAATTTCAGCGCGTTGCCGATTAATCTTTTGCATGCTTTCTTCAAGAGCTTGCTGACTTTTCCTCAAACTTTCTCTGTGCTGCGTGTAATTTAACCAGTGTTGTATTTTCACTTTTAATTCTGCATGCATGATCGGTTCAGGTAAACAGTCATTTACGCCTTCCATGTATAAAGCTTCTCTTGTTTCCTGATATTCTTTCATACCAATTTGAACCAATAATGGTATTTTTTTTATTTGATCAATCGACTTTAATGTTCGGCAACATTGTTCTATATCACAACCAGTCATCCCGATCGATTGCAGAAGGATAAGGTCAGGCTTTTCAGAAATCACATGATAATGTACGTCCTGATCGTATTCATACTGGACGACTTCATGCCCCCAACTTCTTAACCGTTGTTTATTAAGCTGTGTTCCATCTCTTAGCATTTCAAGTATTAGAATTTTACCAGTTTTCATTAATATGCCCTTCCTATTATGTGCCCACTTGCCTATTTGAATTCTCGTTAATATCAGTGTACCTTGTATCATTAACTTCTGCAAGAATATTTTCTTTTACTAGTATACAAACATGGGTAAATACTACTTATACGAATAAAAAGAGAAAGGTGGTTTACTATGGAGATTCAATTTCTTGGTGCAGCAAAAGTAGTAACTGGATCAAATATTCTGATAAAAACAAAAGCATGCAATTTACTTTTAGATTGTGGATTGTATCAAGGGAGTAATGAACTTGAAGAATTAAACCATCAAGACTTTCCTTACGATCCTTCTTCGATTGATTATCTCTTTCTTACTCATTCACATGTCGATCATTCTGCCCGTATACCAAAACTTGTCAAGGAAGGGTTTCGAGGAAAAATTTATGCAACTCAGGCTACTACTGATCTTTCAAAAATAATGTTATTAGATAGTGCTCATATTCAAGAAAGTGATGCTGAATGGAGTAACCGCAAACGACAACGTGCAGGAGAACCACCTGTCGTTCCGCTCTATAATACACAAGATGCACAGAACAGTCTTCGGTATTTCGAGTCCGTATTGTATGGTCAAAAAATAAACGTTAATGACATTATTAGCGTACGCTTTAGAGATGCAGGGCACATTCTTGGTTCATCCATTCTAGAAGTTTGGATTACAGAAGAGGAAGAAACGGTTAAACTTGTGTATTCCGGAGACATCGGAATGAAAAACAAACCATTAATTTGTGATCCAGAAATAATTGAAGAAGCCGATTATCTCATTATGGAATCAACCTATGGTAACCGGATCCATGAACATACTGAAGAGCGCATGGAAATGATGATGGATGCAATCAATCGAACTTTAGAGCGAAATGGTACGGTTATTATTCCTTCTTTCGCCGTCGGAAGGACTCAAGAATTAATTTATGAACTAAATAAATATTATGGCTCCAGCTCAAAAATAAATCCTATTCATAAAGTTCCTATTTATATTGATAGTCCAATGGCTGTATCAGCAACAAAGGTTTTCGAAAAAAATGCCCACTTTTTCGATAATGAAACAAAAGAATTAATCTATCGCGGTGATAACCCACTGGAATTCAGTAATCTCCATTTCATTAGGAATCACCACGAATCTATCAAACTAAACCATTCAGACCATTCAAAGGTAATTATTTCTGCTAGCGGCATGTGTACAGCAGGAAGAGTCAGGCATCACCTAAAACATAATCTCTGGAATGATCGAAATACAGTTATTTTCGTTGGCTACCAAGCCCAAGGTACACTGGGCCGCCTTCTGAAAGATGGAGCAAAAAGCGTAAGGATTCTTGGAGAAGAAATAGCGGTAAAATCCGAAATAATTAGCATTGATGGCTTTTCTGGTCATGCTGATCAAAAGGGCCTTATAGAATGGGTAAAAGCATTCGAAAAGAAACCCAAGAAAGTATTTCTAGTTCACGGTGAGCCAGCCGCTAGCGAAGCACTTGCGGATTTAATAGAACAAGAACTCAGCATCCCTACGGAAATCCCATCCGTTGGATACAACTTTGAAATGGAAGAAGCTGTTCTTAAAGAAGATTCCAAAGAACTCCTAGAACCAGTTCAACGGAAAGAAAATATTAAAAGCGAGCTTCAAGTAGTGTATTCACAGTTTGAATACTTGGCAAAACAGACCGATAAATTTACGGATGATCAGTTGCTGGAAAAAGAATATGATAAGCTAAAGAACAAACTAATTGACCTTCAACGCGAACTTATCAGTTTAGGAATTATTTTAGGAGACTAGCTCTTTAGCATCTGCTTTGCTTTTTTGACAGCCTGAACCGCATCTATCGCATACTGAGCACCAATACTTTTTGCATAATCTTCCGTAAGTACGGCTCCCCCCACTAGTAGTGATATATTCATCCCCTGACTCTTAACTTTCTCAGCGACCACTGCCATCTGTTGCATGGTGGTGGTCATCAAAGCGCTCAAACCGATAATATCTGCTTGCTCTTCTAATGCCGTCTTCACTATCAAATCTGCGTCAACATCCTTACCAAGATCTATCACACGAAACCCATGATTCTCCAACATTACCGAAACAATATTTTTACCAATATCATGGATATCGCCTTGAACTGTAGCCATAACAACTGTTCCTATTTGTTGCGATTCGTTTTGAGGCAACTTTTCTTTAAGAAGAACAAAGGATTTTTGTGCAGCTTCTGCTGACATTAGTAACTGAGGTAGAAAAAATTCACCTTCCTCATATTTTGCTCCCACCTCTTCTAATGCGGGAGTGATCAATTCATTAATAATATCTAAACCACTTTTTCCTTTTTTCAAAAAAACATCTATGATACTCTCTATTTCGTCCGTTTCGCCATTGATGATCTTTTCTTTTAGATCAACAGAAAGATTCTCTCTCTTTGCTTTTTCATCTGTTATTTCTTGATGATTTTTTACCCCTTCATTGCCTAATAAGGTATTCTCTTCAAGATAACGCTTAGCATTGTGATCTTTCCCTGTCAGCACATCCGACCCAGATATCATTAGCCGAAACAAAGGCTCCCTTGGATTGATAATAGGCATATCTAGTCCTGCACCTAATGACATTGCCAGAAAACTAGCTGTCAGTCCCGATCTTTTAGGCAAGCCATGTGATATATTACTAACACCAAGCACGGTTCTAACACCTAGTCGTTCTTTTATTAGCTGCACAGCTTTTATGGATTCCATTACAAGTCTTTGCTGTGCACCAGCTGTAAGCGTTAGCGGATCAACATAAATATCCCTGATGTTCATTCCATTTTGAATGGCATAGTTTACCATTATTTCGGCAATTTTAAATCTTTCTTCTGCCGATTCAGGAATTCCTTTACTGTCCAACGTTAAGCATAGAAGCGACGCACCATATTTTTTTGCCAGTTTTACCATCTGTTCCAATGTTTCTGGTTTAGCTGTTGTTGAGTTTAACAATGGTTTTCCTTGTACCGCTCTAAGCCCAGCTTCTATTACTTTTGGATCACTGCTATCAATTGAAATCGGGGCTCGGACCACCTTTTGAACAGCTTGAATTGCTAAAGGCATCATCACTTCTTGATCTACCCCCGAAGCTCCTGTATTAATATCAATGATTGAAGCACCAGCTTCTATTTGGGCCTTTGCTTCTTCTACGGCCAACTTCGGGTTAAGTGTTCTAAATGCCTCCGCAAGATTTTTTCTTGAAGTTGGGTTAATATTTTCCCCTATCATTGGTGTTTGGTATCCGCACCCTACATACACTGTCTGATCTTTTCCAGCAAGTTTTGAAAACAAAATAGGTTTCGGCTGATTGGAGCGAAGCATTTTTAGCTCTTTCGAAAAAACTTTAATGTGTTCAGGCGTTGTTCCACAACAACCTCCTAAAACACTTGCTCCAGTACTTACTAAAGAGGAAACATAAGCCCCCATGCGATCAGGCGTCATATCATAAATAGTATTGCTTCCTTCCAATCGAGGTAGACCTGCATTTGCTTGTGCCATTAAAGGAACATCAGACACCTGCCGCATTCTTTTAATGATGGATATCATTAAGTCAGGACCTACGCCACAATTTGCTCCGACTACATCTACCTCCATAGCTTCCAAGACAGTTACTACCGTTTCAGGATCCGCACCAGCTAAGGTTCTTTCCTGAATATCAAAAGTCATTGTGCAGATAACTGGCAAATCAGCCGCCATCTTAGCTCCAATAACAGCTGCTTTCGCCTCTTGTAAATCGGCCATTGTTTCTATAAGAAATAAATCACACCCTCCTTCCACAAGTGCTTTTGCCTGCTCGTTAAAGGTCAATACCGCCTCTTCAAAGGTTAGGCTTCCCATTGGTTCCATTAGTTTTCCTGTAGGTCCAATGTTACCAGCTACTAGCACCTTATCTCCAGCTACTTTTCTAGCAATTGAAGCAGCCTTTACATTAAAGGCTACCACCTGATCGCCAAGCCCATATGAATCTAATTTTAATCTGGTGCCGCCAAAGGAATTAGTCTGAATCATGTGGCTTCCGGCTTTCACGTACTGTTGATGAATGTTCTCAACCAGCTTTTCGTTTGTCATATTTATCGCTTCAGGACATGTAGCTTCTTTCATCCCTTCACTTAACATCGTCCCCATGGCACCATCACCCAACATAATGCTTTGTTTTAATCTATCTGTTAAACAAATACTCATCCTAGTTCCTCTCCTTTTCTAAGCCTTCATATGATGTTTCTTGTTTCTTAAATTAGCGACTATATCAAGAAAAAACTGATTGGCTATCTACTCTCTCGCCAGAACGAAGGTGTCAACAAAATAAACACTGTAAATAGTTCTAAACGTCCCATCAGCATAAACAATGATAATACCCCTTTTGATACGTAGCTAAATTCACTATATGTTTGTGTTGGACCAATAAAACCAAAACCTGGTCCTATATTACCAAGAGTTGCCGCCGAAGCACTGACAGCACTGACTAAATCTAACCCTTCTATGCTAAGAACAAACATCCCACCTGTTAAAATCAAAATATAGAGTATCGCAAAACTGGTAACACTGGCGATAGTATCCGCTTGTAACATTCTTCCTTGTATTTGTATAGGCACCATAGCTCTTGGATGTAGTACCTTTAATATTTGCCTTTTAACCAATTTAAACAAAACAAGAATTCGTATTACTTTGATACCACCACCCGTCGAGCCTGCACACCCACCTATAAACATCAAAAAGAAAATAATGCTTTGAGCAAAAGGTGACCACAATTCATAATCAGCGGTAGTGTACCCGGTCGTAGTCATGATAGAAGCCACCTGAAAAGAAGTATGTCGTAAATTTGCTGTCCAATCTCCGCCTTGTTGAAATTGTATCGATATAAATAACGCAAGCATTGCTGTGATCAGCAAAGAGAGATATAGTCTCAATTCCGTATTTTCTACAATATTTCCTATCTTCTTTCGATACAGTTCATAGTATAAAGCAAAATTCACTCCAGCCGCTATCATAAAAACAGTAATCACCCATTGGACATAGGCACTATCATAGGCGCCAGCACTATCGTTATAAATCGAAAAACCTCCTGTGCCTACAGTTCCAAATGTATGCGTCAAAGCTTCATATAAATCCAACCCTCCAAACATTAGTAAAATTGTCTGAAGCACCGTCATGCCAAAATAAGCTGTATAGAGGATGGTGGCTGTTTGATGCATTTTAGGTACTAGCTTATCTGAAATAGGACCTGGGCTTTCCGCTTTAAATATTTGAAAACCACCAACACCTATCGCTGGAAGTATAGCGAGCGTTAGTACCAATATACCCATCCCCCCTAACCAATGGGTAAATGAGCGCCAAAACAGAATTCCTTTCGGCAAAGCCTCAATATCATCTAAAATAGTTGCTCCTGTTGTTGTAAATCCTGATACAGCTTCAAAAAAAGCGTCCATAAGGTGCGGTATACTCCCCGAAAAATAAAAAGGAAGTGCTCCAAAAAAAGATATTACTATCCATCCACCTGCTACAATAACAAGAGCTTCTTTTGTTTTGATTTTTCTGGAAGAATGGCTTAAACGCATGCAAGGTATTCCTACTAACAAGGTAAGACCCACCGTCAATAAAAAAGAACTTACAGCCGCCTCTTTATAAAGAAAACTGACCATAATTGCCGGAAGTAACATAATCCCCTTAAAAACCAGCAGACTACCGAGAACTCTTATGATAACTCCATAATTCATTTAGCAAACCTCTCTTCGATGGATAAAAATATTTTTCAAAATCAGTTTCATCGTCTTTGACGGCAAAAATAACCACTCGATCGCCAGCTGTTATCATCGTTTCTCCGTCCGGTATAATCACTTTGTTTTTTCGTAGTACAGATCCAATGATTAAACCTTGCGGAAGTTCTAAGTCTTTTAATTTTTTCTCTGTTACATAGGCATTTTTTCGAACAATAAGTTCTGTTACTTCTGCTTTCCCGCCAAATAACAAGGAAAAAGACAGTACTTTTCCACCTTGCACATAACGCAATATTTCACTGGCCGTAATGGTAACAGGATTAACCGCCACGTCTACGCCAAGTTTTTCAATAATAGGGATATAGTTTGGGCGACTAACTTTAGCAATAACTTTTTTCGTGTTGTATTGCTTCGCCAATAGGGATAATAATAAATTTTCTTCATCTAATCCTGTCAATGAAATCAGTGCATCCGCTTCGAAAATCGATTCTTCTTCCAACAAATTAATATCTGTACCGTCACCGTGGATCACTAGTGCATCATTTAATGTTTCAGCAAGATATTTGCACCGATTTCTCGACTCTTCAATTATTTTTACTTGAACGCCTGTTTTCAAGAGTTTATCTGCCAGATAATACCCAATCCGCCCTCCTCCAAGAATAACTACTTTTCTCGTCATTTTTTTCTTTGTAGAAATACCACATCTCTGCGTAAACGAGTTAACATCATCTTTTTCTCCAATAACATAAAGGACGTCCGTTTCCATTATTTTAGTTTCTCCATGTGGAATAATGACATTTCCATTTCTATTTAAAGCAGCAATCAAGACTCTCTCTTCATAATTCAAATCTTTTACGTATTGACCAGCCATACCGCACAGCTGCTGTACCTTCACATCAGCTAATACAATTTTTCCGTGGGCAAAATCCTCTGTATGAACTGGTAATCCTTTCATTAAATACCTAATAATTTCTGAGGAAGTCGCTAATTCCGGGTTTACAATATAGTCTATATTCATTTCTTTCTTTATAAACTCTGCCTGCCTTGAATATTCTGGGTTTCGAACTCTTGCTATTGATTTTTTGCACCCCATTCTTTTCGAAAGAAAAGCTATCAGCATGTTCGTTTCGTCATCGTCCGTTACAGCAATCACCAAATCTATTTCATGAATTCTCGCCTGTTTAAGACTTTTAACTTCAACTCCGTTTTGTTGAATCGTCAACACATCCAATTGATCACTAGCCTTTTGCAAAGCTTCTGCTTTTGGATCCATCACAACAATATCATTTTCTTTGTGCGAAAATGCCTCTGCTAATTGAAAACCTAACTTTCCAACACCTATAATAAGTATTTTCATCTATATCAACTCCAGTAAAAAATTCTCACTCACACCTACTCTTTTGAACTAAAGCCATTCTACCATATGTCTTACAAAACCCCAAGGACAAAAGTTTATCTAATTGACAGTTTTGAACAACTATGCTGTAATAGTGTTGCATGTTATTGCCTTGCAATACTCAAAAAGAGAGGAGATATATATGAAATCTAATCGAAAAATGATAACGGCTTTGTTCATGATTGGCTTAACGCTTTTTATCATAACAAAATTCATTAATCAGCCAGAAGGAGAATGGGTAGAAAAAAACGAGTTTGTTCTTGGTACTTTCAGTCAAATAAGAATTTATGCACCTACCGAGGCCGCTGGAGAGGCAATTATCAGAAAAGCATTTGACAGAGTGCATGAAATTGAAAAAAGAATGAGCCCACACATCGAAAATAGTCAAGTTTATAAAATCAATCAACTGGCAAACGAATCTTTCTCTGAAGTAACGGAGGATACACTAATGGTTATTCAAACAGGAATTGACTATTACGAACTTACAGATGGACTATTTCATATCGGCTTAGGATCACTTATAAATTTATGGGGGATTGGTACGGAAGAACCTTATGTCCCAAGACAAAGTGAAGTCGACGAATTATTGGAAGCCCTTGATATCCATGCTATTCTCATCGAAAATTCCAGTGTAATGATACAAAACAAGCATATGGCATTGGATCTTGGTGGTATCGCTAAAGGCTATGCTGTAGACGAAAGTGTGCGTATATTAAAAGAAGAAGGTATCCAGAGTGGCTTTATTAACTTCGGAGGCGATGTGTACGCTTTAGGCAAGAAACCAGACAAAACACCTTGGAATGTAGGTATTCGAGAGCCTATTATAGAATCAGGCGGTCTTTTAGGTAGAGTTCCTGCAGACAGTCTATCCGTTGTAACTTCCGGTGACTATGAACGTTACTTTATTGAAGATGAAACTATTTTTCATCATATTATTGATCCCAGAACCGGCTTCCCGTCAGAATCCGACCTAAAAAGCGTCACTATTATCTCAGAAACCTCCATGGACGGGGATGTGTATTCTACAGCCTTATTTATCATGGGCCTAACCCAGGGCTTATCCTTTGTTGAATCTGTCCAAGGGGTTGAAGCCGTTTTTGTTAATCACGAAAAAGAGATTTACTTAAGTTCAGGATTAAAAGATGGCGGCTTTGAGTTGATGAATGAAGATTACACACTTATTGACTAGTCACCCTTTTATGCTCAAAATTGGATTCACTAAATAAGATAATGTTTTTAGGGAGTAGGGAAAAAAATAAGGAAAGGATGATTGCCATCTAGCAATCATCCTTTCCTTATAACATTTCTACACAAGGATCAAGTTTGTAGATTACATCTTTACGCTCCACAATAACCATCGTTTTTGATCTTAAGAGTTCATTTCCTTTGATTTCTGTCAAAAGCTCCTTAGCTGGATTAATAGCTACTGGATTTCCCACCGCTTGAAGCATAGATAAATCACCTTTCGTATCTCCATAAGCATAGCTTTTGGCTAAATCTATCTGATATTTATGGATCATATCAGCCATTGCCTTCTTCTTACTTTCCGAATCCCACATTTGAACAATTTCTCCTGTGAAATTATTTTCATCATCGACCAAGTATTGAGTTGCACGGTAAGCTTCAACTTCATATTTTTCAGCCATTTTTTCCACCAAATAATCCGGACTACCGGATATAAAAAATACATGATGACCTTGTTTTTTATGCCAATAAATTCGATCTCTTGTAAATCGGTATACGCGATCACCTTTAGTATCAATAACCTGCTCTACAATAAAATCGATATAGTTCTTATTCTGACCTTTCATCGACTTTAGGTATATCTCGGCTACTTCAAGCAAGTAATCTTCGTAATTTCCCATACGTTTGTCCCAATTGCGGAAAGCTTTTTGAGCATGACTATACCAATAGTGAGGGTCTATGATTTCGTAGCGAATTAATCTTTTAAAATGTTCCATCATTAAAGAGTCCCGATGAAGCGTCCCATCAATATCAAAAAAAGCGGCAATGTTTTTTTTCATTTTATTCTCCCCTAAAGCCGTCTAGCAACTATTTCATCCCTTGTTGCTAGTGCTATATTAGCAGCATGATCTGAAATACGCTCTAAATTGTTAATCATATCTAAAAAAATAACACCTGCACTCGGAACACATTGATGCGCATTAAGTCTTGATATATGATTTACTCGAAGGGTCTTTTCAAGCTTATCTACTTGTTTTTCTATGGCTAAAACCTCTTCAATCATATTGATATCTAAGGTTTTCATCGCTGTTAATGCTTTTTCATACGCTTCTATCGTGAGGTCAGATATTTCTTTAATTTCGTTAATCGCCACTTCTGAAAAAGTAAGTTTATTGTCTATTTTGAATTGAGACAGTTCCGCTATATTTTCAGCATGATCGCCAACCCTCTCAATATCATTGATGGTGTGAAATAAGCCATCTACCGTTTCACGTTGATCTGGTGATAAGTCTCTATTGGATAGTTTAACTAAATACGAGGCTATTTCTCTTTCCAACTCATTAGTAACTTTTTCTGTTGCCAAGGATTCATTAATTTTTTTCTCGCTACCGTCAATAATACTACCCATTGCTTCCTCTAGCGATTTTTTAGCTGTATTCCCCATATGAAGCGTTTCTTTTATAGCCGTAGCCAACGCAATGGATGGAGTGTTTAGGATTCGCTCATCAATATATTTAACACCAACAACCGCATCGGTTTCTCCCGGAACCATACGGTACGCCAATTTTATTAGAACCCCCGTAAATGGTAGCATTAACAATGTTGTTGTAATATTAAAAATAGTATGTGCGTTCGCAATTTGCCTTGGTATATTATCCGGGCTTAAATGTTTAATTAAGTGGTATGTAGGTCCTTGAAGTAAAAAAATGAATATTATTGTTCCTATTAAATTAAAAAGTAAGTGAAAAGAAGCCGCCCTTTTAGCTGTTTTATTCGCACCAATACTGGATATAATCGCTGTTACCGTAGTACCTAAGTTGATACCAAACAAAATCGGTAATCCTGATTCTATGGGTATTAAACCCTCCATAGAAAGTGCAAGGAGAATACCCGTCGAAGCCGTACTACTCTGAACCATAATTGTAATAGCAAAGCCTGCTAAAATACCAAGTACCGGATTTTCTCCAAAACTAATCAAGAGAGTCCGGAAACCTTCAAACTCCCTAAGAGGTCCTAACGCATCGCTCATAAACTTCATTCCTATAAACAGCATCCCAAACCCTATAAAAGCTTCTGCTAACTGTTTCGTTTTACGATTTTTAGAAAACAACCATATTCCTACGGCAACTCCAATAATAAGCGGTGCAAAGCGATCAATCTTAAACGTAATGATCTGCGCCGTTATGGTTGTTCCAACATTAGCACCCATTATTACACTAGCCGCTTGACCTAACTGCATCATACCTGCATTAACAAAACCTACCACCATAACAGTCGTAGCACTACTACTTTGAACAATAGCCGTAACTAACGCCCCAACCATAACACCCGTAAAACGATTTGATGTTAATGCACTGATAATGCTCTTCAATTTCTGACCAGCTACCTTTTGAAGACCAGTACTCATTATATGCATTCCATACAGAAATAAACCTAAACCCCCAAGCACACCAAAAGCTATTTCCATCACAGAGCCTCCTATTGGATTAATTGCACAAACAAAATTCAAGATAAAGCACGAACATTATACTATAAATGAAGCTAAAATAGCAAAGATCTTTTAAAGAATAATAAAAACAGATGCAATCATCTCACGTCTGTGGTATCCTAATTTACGGGTAATATTAAACATCATATATCATAAGGAGGCTTCATATGATCGATCAAAAAATAAAAAAAATAATTGCATCACATCTCGGTATCGAAAATGCAGAAACACTGTTGCGTGAAACTATGCTGATGAATGACCTAGACGCTGACTCACTGGATGCTGTAGAAATAATAATGGCTATTGAAGACGAGTTTGAAATTGAAATTCCGGATGAAATGGCTGAATCAATCAAAACCATTGGCGAAATCATTGATTATGTAGAAGAGCAACATCAGTAACCCAAAACAGCCAAGCTGTTTCCGATACAGCTTGGCACTATTGATTACGATTCTTCCATTACCTTTATATCATGAACAAATATATTAACATTTTCTACCGGTATTTCCGTCATTGCTTCTATCGCTTCTTTCACTTTCTTCTGTGCTTCTTCCACTAGTTTAGGAATCGGAGTTCCATATGCTACTTCCAGCGAAAGATTTAAATGAATACTCTTATCTGCTTTTTCTATCCTAACACCGGCCTTTGTAGCTGTGTTTTTACTAAAAAGAGCTTGCACACCGCCTGGAAATCCACCAGCGATAGAAAGGATACCTTCTATATCATTAACCGATTTTCTAGCTATCGTCATAATAATATCATCTGATATTTTAACCTTTCCTTGCTCACTGCAAAATATCATCGGGTCTTCGTTTTTCATTCTTTTTTTCACTCCTCTTTGCATTTTTCTGTTGATTGACTGTTATATCCTTTTCAAGAGCCCACCTAGCTTTCGCGTTTAAGTATTCCGTTTCTGTATTGACGTTGGTGAAGCTATTTAAATGAGGGTCTATTGTTCTAACATGAGTTTCACTCACAGGTCTTACCAGCACATGATCATAAAATGCGGTAATTTTATAGTTTTCATCACGAAGTTGATCTAAGATATATGGTAAACATGTTTTTCGATAGATCGCATGTAATGGCTCGAAATAGGATCCTATCATCGGTATTCGAACATCTTCTCCATCGAGACTTTCTATCATATGAGCTATTAACTTGCTACTCAAAAAGGGCATATCACAAGGAACGATAAAAGCATACTCGTTATTCGCTTTCAAAAGACCAGAGTACAGACCTACAAGAGAATTCTTCTTTTCTGTATCCAAAACATCTGTTACAAACCTGACATTATCAAGCATATAAAATGATGATGGATTACGAGTAACCAGTATAACTTCATCAAATAAAGGTTCCAAGGTTTCCACCACTATTTGAATCATCTTTTTATCGCCTATCCTAAGTAACGCTTTATTTCGCCCCATTCTTTTGCTGTTTCCTCCGGCTAAAACAACCGCTGACACCTTATGTTTAAGCATTTCTCATCCCTCATTTTCTTTCAACTACATGAAGTATTCTTTCGAATCGAGACAGTAATAGTTCAGAAATAATACTTATTTCAGAGCGTTTTAACAAACTCCAAAAAATCATCGGTATTACTCTCCAAGTCAGGCATATTCTTTTGTTTATCTCGGTTCAGCAAGTGATCTGTCAGTAGATAGGTGCTAATCCCTACCTCTGCAGCTGCTAAATCTTCTAAAGCATCATTCCCTACCATGAGAACCTCTTCTGATGATAACTTTAAGTGATCTAAAATTTCCTCATAATATTCGGTATTTGGCTTCGCCGCATGCATTTTCTCAAAGGTTGTCATATACAAAAAATCTTCCGGATTTAATCCCGCCCATCGAATTCTTTCACAAACGGCATTTTGAGGAAAAAGAGGATTTGTTGCAATTACCAGAGGATACTGTTTTTCTTTTAGCAACCTTACGGACTCAATCATATTGGGATTTTGCCACGTCGATTTTTTAACCAAAGAAAACTCATTCGAATAAAAGTGATCAAAAAGGAGCCAGGCTTTTTCACTTTCTATTGAAAGATCTTTTGTAAATGTTTCCATGAAAACTTTTTCATTGGATTTTGTTCTGCCGCTATTTGATATCATTGCTCTTGTAGCAGTCCATAAATTTTTTTTGAACAATGAAGGTTCAAGATAAGGCTTAAACTTTTCCGTTAATGCGTCAATATACAGTTTCATAAATTTTTCTAAGTTCATTGGTAACAGAGTACCATCAAGATCAAAAAGGATTGTTTTCAAAACTAATCCCTCCAAGTTCTACAGTAATGTTTTCCTCACTATTATATCTAAATTTTTCTTTAATCACAACGGTTACTCTCTAAACTATATTAGCACCAGGATCGTTAATATTATATAAACTAGTAATACTCATTTTTAATGACATTCTTTATAATCAAAAACCTGCCAGATAGGCAGGCTCGACGAATCTTCACATTAATCTTCCATCACTTTTAGGTTTTCATCAACTATAAACTCAGCTTCTGTAACTTCTCTTATCTTTTCTACAGTAGTATCAGGAGCAATTTCCCGCAAATACATACCTCCTGGAGTAATTTCAAACACTCCCATTTCTGTCACAATCATATCAACTTCTTTTTTGGCTGTTAGCGGTAAAGAACAAGATTTTAGTATTTTAGGTTTTCCTTTAGCTGTGTGTTCCATTGCTAATATTACTTTTTTTGCGCCTACGACCAAGTCCATTGCTCCACCCATTCCTGGAACTAGTTTTCCCGGAATCATCCAGTTAGCAAGATTTCCTTCTTGGTCTACCTGCAAGGCGCCTAAGACAGTAGCATCTACATGTCCTCCACGTATAATCCCAAAAGAAGTCGCGCTATCAAAGTAGGCGGCACCTTCTAAAACAGTTACAGGTAATCCACCAGCGTTCACTACATCCGGATCTTCATTTCCTTCTGCTGGAGCTGGTCCCATTCCTACAAAACCGTTTTCAGATTGAAGAATCACTTCAATTCCTTCCGGTATATAATTAGCTACAAGGGTTGGCATTCCAATCCCTAAGTTTACAATATCTCCATCTTCAAAATCTTTAGCTACCCTTTTAGCAATTCTTTCTCGAATATCCATGCATTATTCCCCCTTTACAATATAATCAACGAATATTCCCGGAGTCATCACATTATTAGGATCTATTTCTCCGACTTCAACAAGTTCACAAGCTTCAACAATAACTACATCAGCAGCCGTTGCCATATGCGTATTAAAATTCCGTGTAGCTGCGTTATACCATACGTTACCTTTTTTATCAACTTTTGAACCTCTTATCAAAGCTACATCTGCTCTTAGAGGCAGCTCTAACAAATATTCTTTTCCGTCCAGGGCCATCTTTTGTTTTCCTTCTTCAACTACCGTACCAACTCCTGTTGGCGTTAAAAATCCTCCCAGACCAGCGCCACCAGCTCTTATTCTTTCAGCAAGTGTACCCTGAGGAATCAAAGTAACATCAATTAAACCTTCGTTCATCATACGTCCAGTTTCAGGGTTTGTTCCAATATGAGAAGCATAAAGCTTCTTAATCTGACCATTAACAATCAACTTGCCTATTCCAACATCAGGCCTCGCTGTATCTGTGCAGATCAGAAATAAATCTTTAACATTTTTTTTAACCAATCCATCCACCAAATTTTCAGGTGTGCCAGCTCCCATAAAACCCGGGATCATAACCGTCGAACCGTCTTTCACAAAATTAAGCGCTTCATCCATCGAAACAACTTTACTCATGCGATACCCTCCCTTTAACTATTAGGTTATCCACGGTGATTAAATCACAATAGATATTACCTCTATATGATACCAGAATTATCTCACATTGTCCAAGTTTCCATATAAAATAAATATTTTATCGAAGATCGTTAAAACTATTGTTTCTAATAAAGAAATATGCAAACTTTCCCCTTGTTGCATCTTAATCGCTAAGAGAATGTTAGTAGAAAAAACACGACTATAATAGAAGCTACTGGTGTGATCACCCATCCAAGAAATATCTTGCCCAGCAATGCGAGTTTTATATTTCTACCACCTTTCGCAATACCTATTCCTACAACTGATCCAACCACTGCTTGAGATTGCGATACCGGTACCAACGGAAAAGAAGGTAGGTTATGCGATACTAACCATGCTTGTAAGCTTTGAGACGCAAACAAAAACAAAACAAGAGCACTTGATAAAACAATAATCAGTGCATGCGCAGGGGTGAGCCGCATAATACCACTGCCAATTGTTGACATTACTTTCATCGAATACGTATATACTCCCACCGAAACCGAAATAGCTCCCAATAAAAATAACATTTGTTGGCCATTCAAAACAGTTATCGTACTCAGCGTTAATGGTGGTACATTTAAACTATTCACAAAAACTCCCATAACATTCGCCATATTATTTGCACCAAGGCTATACGCTCCAAAAGCTCCCGCTATTACTAAGGCGATTCTCAGCCATCGATCTCTACGCACAATATGTATAGGAAATACTTTCCAAGTATATGCAAAAACAACAAATAGAAGCATCGCCATCACTGCACCCAAAACAGGGGCAAACACCCATGTTCCAGCAATTCGGATTAGCAACGACCAATCAATCGCATGTCCATGATACAAATTCCATCCGATAATAGAACCAATAATTGACTGTGATGTCGATACAGGAAGTCCATTTTTTGTCATTACCATTACTACAAGAGCCGCTGCCAAGGATGCCATAAACGCCTCTTCTAGCCGAGCTATGTCGCCTAATTCCCCTAATGTTTTAGTAGTTCCAGCACCGCTGATCACCGCACCAAGAGCAACAAAAATAGAAATAATCAGTGCCGCTGATCGAAATCTAATCATTTTAGTACTAACCGCTGTACCCATTATGTTCGCAGCGTCATTCGCACCTAACGACCAGCCCATAAACAATCCTGCGGATAAGAAAAAAAGAGCTGCTGGATTCCCTTCCATTATTCCACCTGCCTTCCCTATAAAATATAATCACTATTATACTCGTGTTTTTTCGTTTGCATATGCTTTCAATTTTTGGTGCAGCCACACCAAAGCTGCGTTTGCAGTAAAAAAGCGGATGCGATTTCTATCACCATTAAAAATAATTTTTTTTGCATCTACATCACCATTGATAACGATTCCAATCCATACTTCTCCACCTGTCGAACCCTTTTGATGATCATCTGCCCAACCGGTAGTCGCAAGCCCTATATGAGCTCTCGTTTTATCTGCAATACCTTTTGCCATAGCAATGACAGTGTCTTCACTAACGACGCCTCTGGTATAAATTGTTTCTGGCAAAACGCCTAGCTCATCAATTTTCGATGCTTCACTATAGGCTACTACACCTTCCTTCAAACATAATGACATTCCAGATACATTAACAAGCTTTGCACATATCAGCCCTCCAGTAATTGATTCTGCAATCGATATGGTTAATGCATGCCGGCGCATTAAGGTAAATAGTTTTTCTTCCAGGCTAATCGTACCAGTTCCATATATATACTCATCTAAAATTGGTACTATTTTTTCATAAACAGGCATTAACATCTTCTCTGTGTCTCTCTCAGTAGTCGCTCGTGCTGTTATGCGAATATGAACTTCGCCTTCTTTAGCGTACAGTGCGATGGTGGGATTTTGTTGATCATGCATTAAATTTGTAAGTTTTTCTTCTACCTGACTCTCACCTATTCCACAAAGCCTAATCGTTTTTGAACGAATTGTTTGTCTTAAATATGGCTCTAGCTTTTTCACAACTTCATTTTCAAACATTTTTTCCATTTCTTTTGGAGGACCAGGCATCATAATCATTATTTTACCGTTCAGCTCTATCCAACAACCCGGAGCTGTTCCAGCGCTATTATTTATAATGTGCGAACCTTCAGGGAATGCCGCTTGCTTTTTATTGTTTTGAGAGTACCCAGCTTCTCTACGAACAAACCGTGACTGAATAGTGCTCCATATATTTTCGTGAAATATCATTTTTTTCCTAAAGTATGTTGCCGCTACTTCTTTTGTAATATCATCGCCTGTCGGACCTAAGCCACCTGTAACAATCAGCAAATCAGCTCTTGAAAAAGCAGTTTTATAAGCCTCCAAAAGTCTTTGTGCATTATCACCAACAACCGTTTGATAATAAACATTAATCCCCAACTCAGCTAATCGTTGTGATAAATATTTTGCATTTGTATTAAGAATTTCTCCTAATAGTATTTCTGTGCCAATACTTATTATTTCAGCTTTCATGAGTCATCTCCCTATTCCTTTGCATCGCCTTTCAGAAATCAATTCTTCTCCAAGGGCGTAATCAATTGTAACGCTTTAGGAATTACCTTAAAATCCATCGGTAGCTTTCCACAAAGTTCACCATCTACATCCACTTCAACATCTTGTTTGCTATTCAATCGAAAAGAATCTACCTGATAATAGATAATACCTTTTTGCGGCTTAACTCTTTTCTTTAAAAAACTGAGAAAAACATTGGCCATGTCAGGAAATTCTGTGTTTTTAACAATGAGTAAATCTAGTTTCCCATCACTCAATGAAGCTTCCGGGACTAAATTTTTAAACCCTCCAATAATCGGTCCATTAGCTAAAAGAAAAAAAAGTGTATCTATCGTTTCTCTTTTTTCTCCATAGTCCAGCTCAATTTCAATGGTTTGAAAAAACTGTTTAGGAAATTCTAAAAACCCTTCAAAATAATATGCAAATTTGCCAAGAATTGATTTTTTTTCCGAAGATACTTTATGAGCTAGCTCCGGAAGTAATCCACCTGCTGCAACATTTAAAAAGAACCGATCTCCCGCTTTCCCAACATCCACATAAATTTTCCGCGGATTTAAAATCATCTCTGCGTATATTTCCACGTTTTTAGGAATTTCTAAATAAGTGGCAACATCATTAGCAGTACCCATTGGAAAAAGAGCAAGCGGAGGAGGAGACGGCACCTGCATCAATCCATTTATTACCTCGTTCGTTGTTCCATCACCACCAAAAACAATCATTTGATCATAGTGTGACGCTCCAAAACTTTTCACCGCTTCCACCGTATCATTTTCCCCTTTAGTTTCATATACATCAAATTGACAAATCTCCTTTTTGCTAATAATTGCTTTAAGCGCTTCAAAACGTTCTTTTCCCATTTTTCTTCCAGCATTCGGATTAACAATAGCTGCATATTTTTTCATTCAGGTCTCCCTTTCCATTCAAGTATTACAAAATTGGCTCTTTATCCTCGCCACTCCATTTTTCTGTATTAATCAATTTATCTGTACTTCTGATCAATCTTATCATTTCCGTCATGCCAATTTCAATTTGATTTAAGCTCACAGCGGCAATACTAATTCGCAACCGCTCATAAACCGGTTTATTTAAGTAAAATAAACGGCCTGGAGCAAACACAATATTTTTATTCGCTACTTTAGAATAAAGTAGCGAAGCATCAACCCCTTTAGGTAGCTCAATCCAAAAGTTCAGTCCTCCCGACGGTATTCTGCACGTTATCTCTTTCGATAAGTCACTCTCCAGAATTGATTTTATAGCACAAAATCGTTTATAATATTCGTTAGTCAGTTTTTTCATATTTCTATCCCATTTCCCATGGTGAAAATATCGTTCCAGAGCTCTTTGGAGTAATCCAGAAGTGGATATATCTGTAGCCTGCTTCGCCATGACCAAAGTACTATAGACTTTGGAAGGAACTATCATATATCCTAGCCTAAGTCCCGGCATAAAGATCTTCGAAAAACTTTTAATATAAATTACCCGTTGGTATCGATCAAGAGACTTTAAGGTATTAACAGAAGATGAGTCAAAAGCAAACTCGTTCACGTAATCATCCTCCAAGATCGTAAAATCATATTTTTCGCTAAGTTCAATGATTGCTTTTAATTTTTCAAGGGTATAACTAATTCCGGTTGGATTTTGAAAATTAGGCATAAGGTACACTAGTTTAGGCCGTAATTCTTTGACTGTCTTTTCAAATAAGTCAATATCAATCCCATCAGATGTTAACTCTATGTCTTTCACTCGAGACCCTCTGGAATAAAAAGCGGCAATGGCACCGCTATAAGATGGACGCTCGATTAGTACCGTATCTCCAGGCTGAAGTATTCCTTTTGCCACCAAGTCTATCCCTTGCTGCGCTCCGGAAATAATTTGTATTTCTTCCGACGTCGTACTGATGCCATTACATTTTGCTAAATCAGCCATACGCTGCCTCAAAGGAGCATACCCTCTGCTATCCTGATAACTAAATGCAAATCCTTTATCACGATCTAGCACTTCTAGCAGCGCTTCTTTAAAATCATCTACAGGAAACAAATCTGGCGAAGGGTTCGCGCTAGCAAAATTAATAGTTTCTTCTGTTATAGATATATTTCTTTCAGTCATTTGGTTTAATTGCTTTAACTGTATTTTTTCCCATTCTTCATTCACTAAGACATTTCCCATTATGTCGTTGTTTTCAAAATTCACATAGGTTCCGCTTCCCCTTTTTTTAATTACCAGTTCATCTCGCTCAAGTAACTCGTAAGCCTTAACCACCGTTACTGTGTTGACATTCAGCACGCCAGCCATTTTTCTAACGGCAGGTAATCGATCTCCGTGCTTTAACTTTTTGTTGCTAATTAATTGTTTTATTCCACAATATATTTGAATGTACAAATGACTTGTTTTATTGCTGTCAATATTCATCTGATGAACCCAGTGATCCATAAGCACAACTCCTTTTCATCCATTTCTCAAAGAATAATCCGAGGTGATATTTTGTCCAGCTATTTAACTTTAATACCTTTCATCAAAAAATACAAATGGTTTTATTTATGGGGCGTTCTTTCCTTGATAATGGTGGATGCTCTTCAACTAGCCATACCCGAAATACTAAGACGTATAACAGACGCTTTACAATTTGGCACATTAGAAAAACAGCAACTATTCATGTATAGCCTCACTATTTTATTCATTGGCTTATTAATGATGCTTTTTCGGTTTCTTTGGCGTATTTTAATTATCAATTCGTCGAGGAGAATGGAGTATGAACTGAGAAATGAAATGTTCGAACAGTTCCTTCGATTATCTACTTCTTATTATAATGATAAAAAAACCGGGGATTTAATAGCACATGCAACTAATGATATTTTAGCTGTACGAAATGCCGCTAGTGGTGGGATCATCACTTTTACAGACGCACTCTTTCTAAATCTTGCGGCTGTTACTATGATGATTCTTACAACAAACCTTAAACTAACGCTCATCGCCTTGATCCCAATGCCTATTTTAGCATTTGCTATCTACCAATTCGGCGCCTCAATTAACCAGCGTTTTAAAATTGTTCAAGAAGCTTTTTCCGAATTAACAGAATCTGTTCAAGAAAGTTTTTCTGGCATTAGAGTGATTAAATCTTTCTCAAGAGAAGAACAAGAAATACATCTATTTGACCAATCTAATGAGAATCTTTTTAACAAAAATATGAATCTTGCGATACTTTTCGGCACATTTTCTCCAACCATTCAGTTTATTTCGAGCATCAGCTTTTTTATCACTCTTATTTATGGTACCCAATTAGTCATGAATCACACGATTACACTAGGTTCTTTTGTTGCCTTTAACGGATATTTAGCCTCCATGGTTTGGTCCGTTCCTGTCATTGGATTTGTGATAAACATTTTGCAACGTGGTGCTGCCTCTATGTCTAGAATAAACAAACTTATGGAGGAAACACCCAACATTGTTGAAGCATCTGACGCTATTGATTTGAGAAATGTCCATGGACATATAGAGTTCTCAAATGTTACCTTTTACTATACGACCGATAAAGTGCCGATTTTAAAAAACTTCACCTTTCACATTGATCCAGGAAGCACTATTGGAATTATGGGGCCGACTGGAAGTGGAAAAAGCACGATTCCTACTTTATTACTTCGTTTGTATGATCCCGATGATGGAGAAATAAAAATTGACGGCATTCCTATTAAGGATACTTCTCTTAGATCACTTAGGGATCAGATTGGATATGTAGAACAGAATAGTTTTATTTTCTCAGCATCCATCTATGAAAACATCGCCTTTGGAAAAGAGGATCATAGCAAAGAAAATATTGAAATGGCAGCAAAGTTGGCTGGGCTACATCAAGATATAGTAAGCTTTCCGGAAACTTATAACACGCTTATTGGTGAAAGAGGCGTCACACTTTCGGGTGGCCAAAAGCAAAGACTAGCCATTGCCAGAGCACTCGTTAAAAATCCACCGATCCTCATTCTTGATGATTCTCTATCAGCGGTTGACACACAAACAGAGGAAAGAATTCTGGAAGGTATTAAGAGTACCATTCATGCAAAAACAACCGTTATTATTGCCCATCGTATTTCCACTTTGAAATACTGTGACAAAATATTAGTTTTAGACAATGGCAGACCTTCAGAATATGGTTCTCACGAAGAATTGATAAAGCTTGATGGATTTTATGCTTATCAATACTATCAGCAAATGTTGGAAGATGAAATTACTTAGTAGCGGGAGATGACACTATTGAGCACTTTTTTGGAAGAAGAAAAAATTGAAAAAGCATATGATAGCACCCTGATGAAACGATTGCTTCAATATGCTAAACCTTATACAGTTTTATTACTGATAGCGGTTATTTTGTTATCTTTTACGGCTTTCGCTGAATTGGCTCAGCCATATCTCTTTAAGATCGCCATCGACGATCATATAAACTACTCAGAGAAAGAATATATGCTAGACAGCGAGTTAGCACTACATTTTACTAATTATGAAACTGGCGATATCATTAGAGTACTTAGAGATGATCAAGATTTCTACCTTAATCAAATCCACGACGAGAATAAGCTGTCCTCTGCTCAAGTTGCTGCCTTGAGATCTGAAGATACTACCTCTGTACGAACACTTGGTTTGATCCTTATAGGTATTTACTTTATCGCTTTTTTTCTCAATTTTGCACAGGTCTATATCCTTAATTATGCCAGTAATAAAATAATTTTCTCAATCCGTCACGATTTATTTAGCCACCTTCAGCATATGTCCATTTCATTTTATGATAATCAACCTATCGGACGGCTCCTTACAAGAGTTACCAATGACACCGAAACACTCTATGAAATGTATACCAATGTCCTCGTAAATCTTTTTAAGGACCTATTTCTTTTAATCGGTATCATCGTAGTAATGATTAGTCTGAACATACAACTAGCCTTAATCACATTTTCCATGATCCCTGTCATTCTCCTTTTTTCTTATTTTTTTAGATCTAAAGTTCGCAAAGCTTATCGCGAAGTCCGTATGCGATTAGCAAACGTTAACTCCTCATTAAATGAAAATATTTCAGGCATACAAACGACTCATATTTTCAAAAGAGAGGAGCAACAATACTCACGTTTTGTAAAATTAAACGATTCTTTATTAAAAGCCAATGAACGAGAAACCTTAATTTCAGCTTTTTTCAGACCTGGAGTTGAGTTTCTTTACTCTTTATCAATAGCGCTCATCATTTATTATGGTGGTGGTCTGGTAATGAATCAAGCTATCGAGTTTGGCGTTTTGTTTGCATTTATTAACTATATCAGGCAGTTCTTTCAACCCATTAACAATTTAACAGAGAAATACAATATCCTTCAGTCTGCAATGGCATCTTCTGAACGAATATTTGAACTGATGGATCATCCACCTCAAGTCGTCAACAGACCTAACCCCCAAAAACCCCAAACCATAAAGGGGCATATCGAATTTAAGAACGTATGGTTCGCTTATAACAATAAGGAGTGGATATTAAAAAACGTCACTTTTGAAATACAGCCTGGAGAGTCAATCGCCTTTGTGGGTGCAACTGGAGCTGGAAAAACTTCTATCATAAATGTCCTATCAAGATTTTATGATATTCAATCCGGAAGCATCCTAATCGACGGCATTGATATAAAAGATTATGATCAACAATATCTTCGTAGTCACATTGGTATTGTTCAGCAGGATATGTTTCTTTTTTCCGGCACGATCGCTGATAATATAAGCATGAATCAAAATGACTTGTCATTACAACAAGTTCAACATTTTGCCAAAAAAGTAAATGCTAACCATTTTATCGAAAAACTTCCTAATGGATACCTGGAGTCTGTTATGGAACGAGGCAAAAACTTTTCTACAGGTCAGCAACAGTTGATCTCATTCGCTCGAACGCTAGCGGCTAATCCTTCCATTTTAGTATTGGATGAAGCAACGGCACATATCGATACAGAAACAGAAAGTTATATTCAACAAGCAATTCCGGAACTTATGAAAAGCCGAACGACACTCGCTGTCGCCCACCGACTTTCTACCATTCAACATTGTGATAATATTATTGTTCTTCATAAAGGAGAAGTTGTCGAAATGGGAAAACACCAAGACTTACTGCGCAATAAAGCTCACTATCACAAACTATACAAGCTTCAATACCAATCTATTCGTGATAAACATCCCGTATCATAACAGACGAAAAACCCCTTGTTAAATCAACAAGGGGTTTTTCGTCTGTTATGCACTCCCTATTATTCTTCTTGCAAAAATATTCTTTCCTGCAATTCACAACTTTCCAAAACGCATGTATTAACAACGCAATGTATGCAAGTTGTAATACCACATTTTACCTTCTTCCTGCTATTTACACTTTCATTATTCTTTTGTTTTTGCATGATGAAGCACCTCCACTATAATAGTATATTCGTCAGTTTTATGATGAATATTATATCAAAGTTTCATTTTTCAGTCAACCAGTAATGAATTTTTTCTTTTTTTTATTTCATTTTTTTGTAGGTATTCCTGATGTCTTTCGTAGCCAATTGTTATATCAACGTATCCGCCGATCAATTTATTTCCCTAGATTTTATTTATGCAAGTTTTTTTCATCTTTTTTCACTTTGACTTCTTTATCCCTTCACTGTAAAATAAATACCGGAAAGACAACTTTCATTCACACTGTTACAAAAGCACAAAATGCCAAAAGTGATTATCTGCAGGAAAAACCAAGAACAAACAGGGAGGAACCTCATGATTGATTATCACGTTCATACACACCACTCCTTCGATGGATTTCATTCCATGGAAGAACTTGTTACAAAGGGAATTTCTTTAGGGCTGTCAGAAATATGTTTTACTGATCATAAAGATTACGATTACGATGGTAAAGGTAGTGAGTTTACTTTTTCTTATAAGGATTATTTTTTTGAACTCGAGCAGATGCAAAACAAATTTGAGGATAAAATCTCTATTAAATCAGGGGTTGAATTTGGTCTTCAGCCTCATAATATTAAACAGTACGAAGACGACATCGCTTTATTCCCTTTCGATTATATTATCGGATCCATTCATAGTGCAAAAAAATCCGATATTTTCATTGGAGATTTTTTCGAAACTCGGAACCAAAAACAAGCTTACGATGATTATTTCGATGATATGTTGCAGGTAATCAGAAAAAATGCTACTTTTTCTGTTCTGGGACATATGGATGTCATTAAACGATATGGAGACTTCCCTTCCCCCTTATCCTTAAATGAATACATTGAATACCCAAGGACTATTTTTAAGGAGATCATCCAGCAAGACAAGGGCATCGAAGTCAATACTTCAGGCTTTCGCTATAACCTAAACGCAACGCATCCTTCTATCGATTTACTCAAACTCTTTCATCAATTGGGTGGCGAAATAATTGTACCAGGTTCCGATACTCATCAAATCAATGATTTAGGCTTTCATTTGATAGAGACACTAAAGCTTCTTCATCATATAGGTTATCGTTATATCGCTTCTTTCGATAAGATGAAACCTCGATTTCATAAAATAGAATCCTTCTTGTAATCATCGTAATAAATTAGATGATCATCGACACAAAAAGCAGCTATCTTCTTCAGATAACTGCTTTTTTGTGCGCCTACTCCATAATATTTACACATCATGATTTTCTAACATTTCTTCTAACCAAGCTCTTATAAGTCCAGATTCTGTCTTATTTCTTTTTGAAGCTATTTCTCGTAGCTTAAGTGCCATTTCTTTAGTAATACACACATGCTTTTCTACCCAATCATCCCTAACAGCAAGGCAAATCCGGTTTTTCCCAAGGGTTTTTGCTTTCACTAAGGCTTTATCAACTGCTTCTATCAAAACTTCTTTCGTTTTACCATTATGAGGAAAGGAAGCTATTCCGGCACTAAACCTTATTTTAAGGCTTTTTTCTCCCACCATCATCGTATGTTCTGATCGAAAATTCCTAATTTCTTCTATTAAAATATTCCCTGTTTCTCTGGATGTGTCAGGCATCATTACTAAAAATTCATCTTTATGTGTCCTACATACCAAATCATCTTCTCTAAGATTTTCTACCAGCATTTTGGCCGTATTTCGAATTACTTGATCTCCAACATATTCTCCATAAAAACGGTTAACGGTTTCAAAATCATCTATATTTAATTTCACTAGGACGATTTCTTTGGAAAATGTCAGAATTTCATTTTGCAAATGATGATAAAATTCTTTATCTGTCATAAATCCTTCAATCATTTTTATCATAAACTTTCACCCCCTAAAGGTAGTCTCATCTCAATGTCACTCCTAGGGATAAAATACCCAAATTGTTCACAAAATCACAGTAAAATATTTCCTCTATTATCCTTCCTTCTTTATTAAGGCTATCTCATCTCCTTCTTTTACTATCCCACCTTTAAGTACTTTAGTAAAAATGCCTTCTCTTGGCATCACACAGTCACCAACTTTTTGAAAAATTTCACATCCATGATGACATTTTTTGCCAATCTGCGTCACTTCTTGTATCGTTTCACCAACCTTCAATCTCGTTCCAATCGCTAACTCATACAAAACAATTCCTTCCGTTAAAATATTTTCTGCAAAAACCCCTGGCTCCAGCTTGTCTATTAGCCCGAGCTTTCTTATTTTGTCAACACTTTCCTGGCCAAGCAAACTCACCTGACGATGCCACTCACCTGCATGAGCATCATTTTGTAGGCCATAATTTTCTATGAACTCTCCTTTTTCTATAGGTGTCTTAACGACGCCCGTTTCTTTACTTAAATTAATCGACAGCACCTTAGCCATTATCATCATCCTTTACTTAAAATAATTACTTGCTTAAATTAGTATGGTTTTTCCTGTTTGTGAACAATCATATCCACCGAGACGCATCACTTGTTTAACAAAGGAATCACTCCTAATTACTTCGAGCAATCTCTTTATTTTTTCTGTTTCCAGCATATATTGAGGTATCAAAAGATCGTATTCTTCCCATGCAATCGGTATAAAGTCAAGTCCCATCGCTTTCGCTGCTGATTCCACACCTAAGCCACAATCTGCCGTATCATTCTTTATTGCGACAGCTACCGCCATGTGGGTAGTCATTTCCCTTTGATAACCTTGAAGCAAGTTAGGGTCCATTTTTTTTATTTTCATCATATAATCTAATAAAATTCTTGTTCCAGCACCCTTTTGACGATTAATCATCGAAATATCTTCTCTTCCCAAATCTTCCAAAGAAGTGATCTCTTTAGGATTACCTTGTTGAACCATTAATCCTTGACTTCTTTTCACCAATTTTATCATGCTCATCTTTTCATTGGCAAAATATTTTCGTACATATTCAATATTATATTCACCGGAAATTTCATCTAATAAATGGATAGGTGCCAAATGGCACTCTTTCTGTTTCATAGCAATGATTCCACCCATGCTTCCTACATGAGCAGAAGAAAGTGCTAGGTTATCATTCTTTTTCTGCAGTTCATTGGCGATCAAATCCATGACTATATCATGACTTCCAATGGATACTATGGTGTTCGAAAGGTCTTCTTGTGATCTTGATAGTTCAACTTCTACACTATCACCTTTATCATATCCTTCTGTCAACTGAGGAATTCTTAAAATTCCATCCGCTTTTACCAAAGACATCGTCACACCCGCTCCCCGATTTAACGGCGTGGCGATCCAACGTTCATCTACCTTCCCTACTTTTACACGAACAAATTCTTCATGCTTCAAAGAAGATACTATCCGTCTTGCTAAAGTTGCTTTTAATTTTTCTACTAGCATTGGTTTCTGATTTTGAAGTGCATAAACCAACGACTTTACCACCTGCTCAAAAACAACATAAGCCGACACTGGATATCCCGGAATTCCCACTACCGGTTTTCCTTTCACCTCTGCAAGAATAGCAGGCTTTCCAGGTTTGATTGCAATACCGTGTGTAAAAACAACTCCTATTTCCCGCAATACATCTACCGTATAATCTTTCGTACCCGCTGATGAACCAGCATTAACCACTACCAGATCGTTTTCATCTACTGCTTTTTCAATCGCCAGTCGGATCTCGGCAGGTTCATCCTTAACAATTGGATAGGTAGTCCCTGTCGCTTCGTAAGAAGATAATAAAGCATAAAACATCTTGCTATTAGACTCAATTATTTTCCCTTCCGGAAGAGGGTCTACCAATTCGGTGATTTCCGATCCTGTCGGAATAATGCCAACAGATATTTTTCTTTTTACCTTTACCCGCTCAATTCCACCAGTTAATAAAGCGGCTATATCTTGCGGTCTAATAATATGATTTTCCGATAGAATCAATTCACCCTTTACCACGTCTTCACCTACAGGTCTGACATGTTGCCAGGGACTAACCGCGCTCCTTATTTCTACCGTCTCATCGTCTACTTCAACAATATCTTCAACCATCACGACTGCATTTCGCTTCATTGTTAGTGGAGCTCCAGTGTTTACTATGGTATAATCTTTATCTATTTTCAATTGTATGGGATTTGTTTCAGATGCACCATTTGTAACCGATGCATCAACAGCAATTCCATCCATTGCTGCCGCATTGTAATGAGGTGCAGATATTTTTGCAAAAACAGGACTTGCTGTTTTTCTTCCCAGAGCGTCTTGCACCATTATTATTTCATCAGATATTCCTGCAAATGATCGACTAATTGAGTGGAGGTATTCTTCCATCGCCTCCTGAAGAGGCTTGTTCGTCAAATAAAGATTTCTATCTTTTTTTGTCAATTTCTCTTCTCCTTTCAGAATAGCTAAAATAGATAAATCATCACATCAGTCCCTTTGTTCAGTCCTTCTTTGTTTGCGTCGATCTTAACAAATCCATCGGCTTTACTCATCATGGACAACATTCCAGATTTACCATGAACAGGTTGTACCACATTCTCTGTCTTTTCCCTGTCCAGTCTGACCATCACATAGTGTTCTCTACCTGGTGCTGATGGAATATTGACAGCTAATTTACCATTTGTTGTCGACATCTGTGAGCCACTTCCAACGAGCGCTTCCATAATGATATTGATTAAAATCCTATACACTACTAACGCAGACACTGGCTGACCCGGCAGACCTATCATCAATGTGTCTCCAACTTTCCCAATAATAGTCGGCTTTCCTGGTTTAACAGAAATTCCATGCACAACGACTCCCGGATCCCCAATGCTATTAATTGCATCTTTTGTGACATCACGATGACCCATAGAACTACCGCCAGAAACCAATATGAGATGACATTTTTTCATCATCATTCGCAATTTTTCTTTTAGTATTTCAATATCATCCGGTACTACTGATGTGTCCACCACTTCACACCCATCTTCCAAAGCCGCCGCTGATATACTATAGCTATTCATATCAATAATCTTACCCATAGTTAATTCATCACCAGGCTGTACAATCTCATCACCAGTAGAAATAATACCTACCTTCAATTTTCCATAGACATGCACACTTTGAAAACCCATACCAGCCAGTAAACCCACATCTTGCGGCCGTAATCTATGTCCTTTATCAAATATCATTTCTCTTTTTTTCATATCTTCGCCCTTCAATAAGGTGTTTTCTCCAGCCGCTACCGATTGGTGAACTAAAACCAACTCATTGTCCATGACCTCTACACATTCAATCATCACAACCGCGTCACTACCTTCAGGAATCATGCCACCCGTTGGTACATAAACACATTCACCAGCATTTATTTCAACAGAAGTATTGGTTCCCATTTCTATTTCTCCTATGTTTTTAAGCATAGCCGGTATTGATTCATTAGCACCATGGGTATCAGTAGCTTTTACAGCATAACCATCAACCGTCGAACGATTAAACTCCGGAATATCCATAGGGCTTTCAACGCTATTGCATAAAGGTCTATGCAGTCCTTCGACCAGCGCAACTTCTTCAGATTCAAGAGAAATATCTAAAGATAGGTTTTTTAATATTTCTTGTACTTCATGAATACTTTTTGTTTTAAATAACTCCATTCTTTCCCTCCTCCTAAAATTACTCTCGCTATCATTTTATATCAGTGTGCCATTAGCCTTCAGATTTGAAGACACTTATATCACTTAGTAATAGTCCATTTTAATTATACCATGTTTTTTTGATTTCTTTCGCACTCATAAACCTTATGTTTTCTTTAGTATTTGGCCATCTACAGCTTCCAAAATATTTCTCTTGCATACAGTTGTCGATTATGCTATAATTCAGATTGTTGTGGGGGCGTAGCTCAGCCTGGGAGAGCGCTTGACTGGCAGTCAAGAGGTCAGGGGTTCGAGCCCCCTCGTCTCCACCATCTATCCTACAACCTTAAAGATCCGCTTTTGCGGATCTTTTTTTATATTTCTTTTTCTAACAACCTTTTTAATTCTATTAGATCATCTGGTAGCTCTGCGTTGCATTCAATTTCTTCTTTTGTGCGTGGATGATCAAAAATAATTCTTTCTGCATGAAGCGCCTGTCGTTTTATTCGATTAGGTTGGTCAGGTTCATAAAATTCATCCCCTATAATCGGATGCCCTATATGATGAGCATGGACACGAATTTGATGAGTTCTGCCTGTATCTATTTTAATCCGAATCAAACTAGCTTTTGAATATACTTCTACTTTTTCCAAATGACTAACTGCCATTTTACCTCTGGAATCCACTACTCTTCTTGGAGGCTCATTCTCAGGAATCGTTTCCGGTCTATAGATAGGTGCTTCTACCTTCTGGTAAGATTTATCTACACGCCCCAATACAAATGCCAAATATTTCTTTACCATTTTTGATTGCAACTGAGCTGCAAGTTGCTGATGGGCAAAAGAGTTTTTTGCCAAAATCATCGCTCCTGAAGTATCCATATCAAGTCTATTTACAAACCTGATCTTATAACATTCACCACGATTATTCATATAATTCATGACTGCGTTTGCCAATGTTCCTTCTCTGGTTGCTGCTGTAGGATGTGTCAACATTCCTGGCGGTTTATTGATTACCAGTACATCAAAATCTTCATAAATGATATTCAGTGGTATGTTTATTGGTGTAAAATCACAGCTCTCTTCTTCCATGTTCAGCACTAACAAGTCATTTTTTTGAAGTATCTGATGGTAAGGTGCCCACTTACTGTTTATTGTTACCCTTTTATCTTTTTTCAGTCTTGACATCAATCGACTCGATACTTCCCATTGCTTTTTCAGTAATGATTTTAATGTCATTCCCTCTTCATTTTTTTCTACTTTGTATACAATTTTATTATATTTCTGATCTTCTATCGGTAACATTGCTTCACTAACCCTTCTGAATTATAATCATTTTATAGCATTCGTATTTTATGAAATCATGTTTGACTTTTGTATTTTTAATGTGTATGTTTATGATATGCCATATAAACTTGTAGGGAGGTACCACTATGTCCACTATTAAACACATCTGCGTATTGAGTAATTCATTACCTCTCTCTCGCAAAACAGAACTATTGCTACAAGAGAAATTAGATGAGTACCGATTTAGCTGGAGCAAGCAATTAGAGGTTGACACCGATTTAATTATCTGCATCGGTGGTGATGGCTCTTTCTTGAAAACCATGCACGATTTATCATTTCCTACTACACCCGTTGTATCTGTCAACACAGGACATTTAGGTTTTTTCTCCGAAGTAACACCAGATCAAATAGATTTGCTTCTACAAAAGATCCATGATAACCGTTATATTATCGAAACCATTAACCCTTTATCCGCTAAAGTCGATTTAGAAAAAAACATTCAAGCCCTTTTGGCAATTAATGAAGTCGTTGTTAAAAGTAGTCGTTGTAAACCAATCCACCTAAAAATAACTGTAAATAATCAACTAATTCAAACATTCAGCGGTGATGGAATCCTTGTTTCTACTTCAACTGGCAGTACAGCCTATAGTTATTCAGCAGGAGGCAGCATCGTTGATCCCAGCTTAGAAGTGCTTCAGATTACACCCCTCGCTCCTATTAATACCAATGCTTATAGGTGTTTTACATCTAGCGTTATTTTTCCTCCTAACGCTACTATTCGTATTATGCCAGAGAGAGAGCCCGAAAGTTATGTCATGATCTCTGCCGATGGAATTGAACAACCTCAAACCTCTTTCAAAGAAATTAATATTTCTTTAAGTAATCAGGCCATCTATATGTTAAGATTAAACCAACATGACTTTTGGAATAAAGTGATTACAAAATTTCTTTAACTAAAAACCCTATTTATACCTAATAAAAACCATAGGCGAACTGTAAGGAGGTTCCTGTATGCCTTCCCGATATCATCCTATCAGTCTTAACTCTGAAAAGTGTATTGGATGTACCAATTGCATCAAGCGTTGTCCTACAGAAGCCATCCGTGTTACTAATGAAAAAGCAAGCGTAATGCATGAAAAGTGTATCAATTGTGGTGTTTGCATTTCCGTATGTCCTTATAACGCATTCCACGGCGTTACAAAAGGATATCGTGGCGTGTCCAACTATGCACTGAAAATTGCCCTTGTAGATCCTATCATCTATAGCCAGTTCCCAACAGAAATTTCCCCTGAGCTAATCTTAACTGGCATTAAAAAATCAGGCTGTTCCGAAGTATATGAGATATCAAAAGGTGCTGATGTTGTAACGAAGTTCACGCAAAAATATTTGCATTTACAGAGAAGAACACCTATCATTTCTTCTTCCTGTCCGGCGATTATCCGATTAATCCAGTTAAGATTTCCTGAACTTATCCACCACATTCTTCCAATTGATTCACCCGTAGAGATAGCTGCTTATATGGCTCGAGAAGAAGCTATGCGTAAATATGGATTAAAAGCAGAAGAAATCGGCGTATACTATTCTACCCCCTGCCCTGCCCGCATTTCTAGTTTTTTAAGGCCCTTAGGCACACAAAAAACCAATATCAGCATGTCACTTCCTATTCATAAGGTTTTTGGTTTGGTAAATAGATTTCTAAAGGATAATGCAGGAAAATCACTGCAACGTGTCTATCCGTCTTCCGAAGGCATTAATTGGTCTCGAGTGGGCGGTCAAGCAGCTTCTTTGAAAATCGATGAATACATGGCCGTTGATGGCATCAGTAACGTCATTAGCGTATTAGAAGAAATCGAATACGGAAAAATGAGGCACTTAAAGTTTTTAGAATGTCAAGCCTGTATTAATGGTTGTGTTGGTGGAAGCTTGAATGTAGAAAACCCTTTTATTGCACAAAGTCGCATTCGAGTGATTGCCAAGAAATATCAACATATTAAAACAGAATCTCCGAGTATTTCGCCGGAAAAATTTCTTTTCACTCAGCCTATTCAACCTCTTCATTCAACAAAATTAGATCAAGATTTATCAAAAGCGCTTTTAAAACTTGAACAAGTTGATAAAACCCTCAAAAAACTTCCTGACATTGACTGTGGCGCATGCGGCGCACCGTCCTGTCGTGCATTCGCAGAAGACATTGTACAAAACAGGGCTGCATTAGAAGAATGTGTTGTTTTGATTAAAAAAACCTACTTTAAAAAAGGAATGACGCTCGATTCTTTTTGATGAAAATAGTATAAATCCTCAGCAAAAGATGTAAGCTTAACACTTTCCTTATTTCTTAAATAACGGATATCCAAATCATTAATACGTACTCTATCTAAGTTGTCTGCATCCTTAAAAATCAAATATAGTTTCGACATGGTTGTATATGCTTTATCACTCCATCCTCTCTGAATTTTTTTATGTTCTTCCATTGCAATAGAATCGTCTACCGAATGATATCTAATGATCATTGTTGCAATATCCAATTCTTGAGAACAATTTAAGCGCATTCTTCTTTTTAGCGCCTTCACCTTTTGTACACTTTTAGTACCATGAAAGGAGTCTTTTTGATCATTATGTCTTCCAATGTCATGATAAAGACTTGAAAAAATTAATATTTTTTCTTCTTCTTCGGAAATACGATAAAGTTGTCCAATCAAAATCGCAAGGATCATAACCCTTTGTGTATGGTCCGGACCATGAAGTCCTTTAGGGTTAAAGTAATGACTCTTCTCTATCCATCGCATATGTTTCTCGCAAGTTTCTATTATCCCTTTATATCCACCAATCATTTTACTAAGAGATTCTTTAGAATACTGATCTGCTTTTTCAACCTTTTTTTCTACTGACATATTTATCACTTCCACTATCCTATAAATTAAGAATGCATACAATGCTTTTTTCATTTTCATCCTATCTCTTCTGTATCATTGTATGTACTGATTGTACCATAATCTTCATCCATATTCATATATCCATTTACTTTTTACTACTTTCTGTGGTAAAATAGTCTTGTTATTATTTAGGGGAATTAACTCAGCTGGTAGAGTGTATCCTTGACGTGGATAAAGTCGTGGGTTCGAGTCCCTCATTCCCCACCAACCAATGAGAAGGCTAAGTATCTTTATGATATCTAGCCTTTTTTCGTATGCTTCTTTCTGTTCTTCTAGTAAATATTCTTTAATTTTTTAAGTACTGTTTTGCATCTCATCATTTCGGGTAATAAAGCTACAGATTTCTATTATCAGATGGAGGGAATGCTTATGATATTTCACAACAAGATTTCATCTTTTTTCCAGAAACAACCACTTATGCGCCATGTTTTAGTTAGTCTTTTGCCGTTAATCTTAGGATCTACCTACCTTTTTGGATTGAGAGTTTTAACTCTTTTGATAGTAGTCTCTGTAGCAGGAATCGCTACAGAATACATCTTTGTAAAAAAAAGAAATCAAAAAGTTACCGAAGCCGTATTAGTAACTTGTGTATTGTTCACCCTTTCCCTTCCCATTGCAACTCCCTACTGGGTTGCCATTGTAGGCATTGTCTTTGGTGTCTTGTTTGCCAAAGAAGTATTTGGGGGTTTCGGACGCAATGTGTTTAATCCAGCATTAGCTGGCAGAATGTTTTTATACGTTTCATTCCCCGAATATCTTACAGCCTCTTGGAACCATGCATCAACTTCTTTTCCCGGAGGGTTTACACAATACATAACTCCTGTTTTAGATACCGTATCAGAGTCAACCCCTATGCCTGCCTTTAGAGCAACAGGAGAACTGCTATCATACAACGAAGTTCTATGGGGTTATACATCTGGCTCTATCGGTGAAACCAGTGCTATCCTTCTTATTTTAGGAGCACTTTTTCTTCTGTCCAGAAAAGCCGCTGACTGGCGATTAATCGTTTCTTCTATCACAGGCTTTCTCACTATTCACAGCCTTTTGTTTATATCCGGAGTCAACAATGTTCCTAATCCTATTTACGGGCTTTTAACGGGTGGTTTCCTTTTTACTTCTATCTATTTTGTTACCGAGCCTACCACGGCTCCTAAAACCAGCTCCGCTAAGTGGATTTACGGATTTTTAATCGGTATTATTACGGTTATTATTCGATATTTCGGTATTTTTATAGAAGGGGCCGCTTTTTCTGTTTTAATCATGAATACCTTTGTTCCTATTATGGACGAAGGGGTTAAGTCGTTAAAAGCTATGAGAAAGAAGGTGAAAGCATGAAAAAATTAAACCTTAAACCCGTCGTGTTTATGGTAATCGTCACTTTTATATATACTTCTGTACTTGCAAGTATTAACGCCATAACGATCGAAAGAATTCAATTAAATGAGCAACTTTCTGATCAAATATCTTTTCTATACGTTTTAGACAAGCTTCCAGAAGAAACCAATGCCGAAACCATTAACTCATTATATGAAAAACACATTCATGAAATAGAAGTAAACGATCAGACTATTTATGAAGGGTTTGATCAAAATGGCGAATTAATTGCCTATATTGTTCCGATTACCGGTAGTGCTGTATGGGGTGACCTTAAAGGACTGGTCTCCTTATCCACTGATTTTAACGAAGTGCTGGGCATTGAGTTTCTTTCTCATAACGAAACTCCCGGATTAGGCGCTCGTATTGATGAAGAATCTTTTAAGGAACAGTTCCGAGGTATTGAAATCGATCCTGATGAGTCTCATCAGTTTCTCACTTACCGACCGGATCCTGACGGCCAGGTAGATGCTATCTCCGGTGCCACAGGAACTTCCAATGCTGTCAGAGATATTTTTAATAATAATATGAAACAGTTTATGTCCGAAACTCGGGAGGCGTTACAAAATGATTAGAAAAATTAGAAATATTTTTTCTCTCGGTGTATTCAAGGACAATCCTGTTTTTAGACAAATATTAGGAATCTGCTCAGCTCTGGCGGTTACCAACTTAATGATTAACTCTCTTGTGATGGGTATTGGATTAATCTTTGTTGCTTCGTTTTCCAGTATGACCGTTTCTATTATTCGCAAATTTACTCCGAAGCATATCCGTATGATGGTGCAGACCCTTATTATCTCTGCTTATGTCATTATTGTCGATATTGTGTTAAAAGCCTATTGGCCTTCTATGAGCGAAGCTTTAGGCCCTTATGTTGGTCTCATTATAACCAACTGCATTATTATGGGTAGATGTGAAGTTTTTGCACAAAACAACCCTCCATTAACTTCTTTTATTGATGGGGTCGCATCAGGAGTAGGCTATAGCTTCGTTTTACTATTTATAGCTTTTTTTAGAGAATTACTCGGCTTTGGATCTCTATTTGGTATTAACGTTTTAGGTGAAAACTGGACAAACTGGGTATTCATGATTATGCCTCCGGGAGCTTTCTTTATGCTGGGCATTCTCATTTGGATCGCCAATACTTATATCCCAGATAAAGAAGGAAACAAGCCAGCAACAGGAGGTGCTAAATAATGGAAATAAACCCTATGGTTATTTTTATGGCATCTATTTTTACGAATAATATGATTTTAGCCAATTTCTTAGGAATGTGTTCTTTTATTGCTGTCTCCAAAGAAATTAAAACAGCATGGGGGCTTGGCCAAGCTGTCACCTTTGTTTTAACAGGAACGTCTGTTATCAATTACCTCATCTACCATCATATATTAGTGCCATATAACTTAGAATATTTGCGATTTATTGTATTTATCATCCTCATAGCTGCCTTTGTTCAGCTGGTGGAAATGATCGTTGAACGATATGTTCCTACGCTTTACTACTCTTTGGGTATTTTCCTTCCTCTGATAACTGTAAACTGTGCCATACTTGGTGTTTCTCTTTTCATGGTTATTCGTGATTATAATTTGATTCAGTCTACGTTTTTTGGACTAGGATCTGGTATTGGTTGGACATTAGCAATTGTAGCTTTAGCAGGAATTCGACAAAAAATCAAAAATGCTCCAGTTCCTAAAGGTCTGGAAGGCGCAGGAATCACCCTGATCATTATCGGCTTAATGGCTTTAGCTTTTATTGGTTTTTCTGGAATCGCAAATGTACAGTAGAGGAGGCTGAAAAATGACGCAAATCATGATTACAGTAGGCATTATGAGTAGCCTTTCTGGCATTCTTGCTTTAATTTTAACGCTGGCAAATCAATACATTGCTAATTACGGTGAATGTAACATCCTTATTAATAACGATAAAGAGTTTATCGTCGAAGGTGGCAGCACATTGCTTAACACCCTAAATGAGCAAGAACTATTTTTACCATCGGCCTGCGGAGGAAAAGGCACTTGTGGCCTTTGTAAGTGTGGAATTACAGAAGGCGGAGGTCCTGTATTACCAACCGAAACTTCATTTCTTAATGAGGACGATCTAAAAAACAACCTCCGTTTATCTTGTCAAGTAAAAGTAAAATCAGATTTGAAATTAACCATACCGGAAGATCTGCTCAATGCCAGAAAATACGAAGCTGTTGTTGATTCTATCAAAGAACTTACTAACACTATCCGCTTCTTAAAAATCCAAATTTCAGACGGTCAACAAATTGACTTTACCCCTGGTCAATATGTCCAATTATTAGCACCTCCATATCCAGGAAACCCCGAGGAAGTATTTAGAGCTTATTCTATCGCTTCCCCTGCATCAAATCATGATTATATTGAGCTTATTATCGGGTATGTGGAAGAAGGTCTTGTTACAACCTATGTTCACCAATTTTTGCAAGAAGGAGATAGCGTATCTTTCAACGGACCCTTTGGAGATTTTTATCTTCAAAAGGAAAGCGATGCTGATATTGTACTGATTGCTGTAGGAACAGGACTAGCACCTATCCGAAGTATCCTATATCAGTTGAAAGAAGAAAACATCAACCGCAAAACCACCTTTTTCTTCGGAGCTAAAACTGAAAAAGATCTTGTTTTAGCTGACGAAATGAAAGAATTCGAAGAGATATTGCCTAACTTTTCTTATAAGCCGGTACTTTCTAGAGTTGCTGAGGAAGATCCGTGGGATGGCGATCGGGGACGAGTTACTGATTCCATCGAAAAATATATTGATAATGCAGATAACAAAGAAGCTTATCTATGCGGCAGTCCTGTAATGATAGAATCTGCCGTTAAAAAACTTAAGGAAAAAGGCTTTACTGATGAAAACGTATTTTATGATGAGTTTGGATAGTAAAAAAACACCCTCCTTTTATCGGAGGGCGTTTTTTATGCATGACAATTTGTCAATTCAAATCCTTCGCCTATTAGTTCTATTGCCTTTTCTTCTTCTTTTGCATCAATTACCCAAGAAAGATTAATTTCTGATGTTGTAATCATTTTGATTTCAATATCAGCCTGTGCTAATAAATCAAACACTTTTCCAGCAACACCCGAATGAGAACGCATCCCTAAACCTACGATAGACATCTTAACAATATCTTCATTAATCTCCCACTGTATAAGGTCGTCTTCCATTTTCCACGATTCCATCATGACTTTAGCATAATGAGCATCTTCTTTCGGAACCGTAAAACTTACATGCATCCGATTCTTATCCACCTTCATTTGAGAAATCATATCAACATTTATTTCTTTTTGAGCCATTTCATCAAAGATGCGACGCAGACTTTTCATACTTGCAGGCAAGTACATTAGTGTTACTTGTATATCCGAATGACTGGATGTCATTCCTGTCACAACACTTTCTTCCAACTCACCACTTCCTCCACTAATGATTCTGGTCCCAGTCACTGGATCAAAGGCTGAAGCAACATAAAGTGGAACCCTATATTTATGAGCCAGTTCAACGGAACGATGGTGAAGAACACCAGCTCCTAAACTAGCCATCTCCATCATTTCTTCTGAAGTAATCTGATCAATCTTCTTTGCTTTTTTCAACTTTCTGGGATCCATTGTGTAGATTCCATCAACATCTGTATAGATTTCACAGGAAGCTCGTAATTTTGCCGCCAAAGCTACCGCAGAGGTATCACTTCCACCTCTGCCTAAAGTAGTAAATTCTTGGTCTTTTCCTACACCTTGAAAACCAGCAACAACAACTATCTTATTTTTAGATAGTTCTTGGTGGATTTTATCAACATTCATATCAAGAATTCTTGCCTTTTGATGGATAGCCGTTGTTTGAATGTTTAACTGAGAACCCGTAAAGGAAATCGCCGGTTCTCCCAAATCCCATATCGCCATAGCAAGTAAAGCGATCGACACTTGTTCACCTGTGGTCAGCAGTACGTCCAACTCCCGAGAATTCGGATATTCCGAAATTTCATGAGCCAGTTTCATTAAACGATCTGTAGAGTCTCCCATGGCCGAAACAATAACAACAACCTGATATCCTTCCTGCTTCTTTTGAATTACCTTTCGAGCAACATTTTTTATTTTTTCTGGTGATCCAACAGATGTTCCACCATATTTTTGTACAACAATATTCATTTTTAATCCTCGTTCAGTTGTCGCAATGCTTCAACTAAACCTGTTTTAGATTTTGTTTTATCGTCTATTTTTTTTAATATTTTTGCCGGTGTGCCTGCAACAACCACATTAGCAGGTACATTCTCTGTTACAATAGCCCCTGCTGCAACTACTGAATTTTCACCTATTCTCACACCTTCTAAAACGACAGCATTAGCTCCAATCATAACACCATCTTCTATCACAACAGGAGTTGCCGATGCTGGCTCAATCACACCTGCAATAACAGCACCAGCTCCTACATGGCAGTTTTTCCCAACCATTCCTCTTCCACCTATAACCGCATTCATATCAATCATTGTTCCTTCACCAATGATGGCTCCAATATTGATAACAGCACCCATCATAACAATGACATTCGGTTGTATCTCCACTTTTTCACGTATAATAGATCCTGGTTCAATCCTAGCCGGAATGCCTTTGTAATCCATCAACGGAACCCCCGACATATTACGATCCCACTCCACAACGTGATCTTCAATGAACTCGCCATGTTCATTTATAAAAGCTTCTGTTTCTTTCCAATCTCCAAACAATGTTCCATTTTGTGAATTCACAAAATATTTTCCATTATATTTTTCCCAATCAACAGACTGTAGATTACCTTTAATGTAAACCTTTACAGGCGTTTTCTTTTCACTTTTTTGGATATATTCAATTATTTGTTTTGCTTCCATCGTATTCCCTCCATCTTATTTTAAGTATTCCCTTGACTTTTAAGCATCTTTCATGCCTAAGACATCTTTCATGTTATACAGACCCGCTTCTGATTGCAAAGAAAATTTTGCTGCTTCAAGTGCTCCTTTTGCAAATACTGAAGGGTTATATGCTTCATGAACAAGTGTAATGCTTTCTAATTCGTGAATAAAGCTGGCTTCATGGCGTCCAATAATATTTCCTCCTCGAATACTATGAATACCAATCTCTCCTGCACTGCGAGGACATTGCCCTTCTCTCCCATGAACATGCTGCCTTTTTTCACCTAATCCTTTTTCTATACATTCCACTATCGTATTAGCGCTTCCTGAAGGTGCATCTTTCTTTCTATTATGATGTGACTCTACCACTTCAATATCAACAGAATCTTTTAATACGGATGCTACTTTTTCAACCATAGAAAACAGGAGGTTCATTCCTAAAGACATATTCGTTGCATATACCAAAGGTATCTCTTTAGAAGCTTTTTCTATGGCCGATAGCTGCTGATCATTATAACCCGTCGTCCCTATCACCAAGGGACAGTTTCGATTTTTCACATAGTCCAGTACTTTATCCAACGCATTTGGATGAGAAAAATCTATGACGACATTCGGCGTTAGTAAGTAGCTCTCATAATCATCATGCGAACCAATCCCTTGTACTTGATGCCAAAAAGGATCTTCTTTGGCCATTTCAATAATCATTTTCCCCATCTTCCCTGTTTTTCCCCATACTAGTAAATTCAAAAAAACACACCCTTCCTTAAAACATCCGTTCTATATAATATTCAAGGTTTTCATCTCTTTTTCCAGTTCATTCATTTTATCATCTTCCATGGAAGTCAGCGGGAGTCTTAGTTCATTATTGATTTTATTCATTAATGCCATGGCTGCTTTTACAGGTATTGGGTTAACTTCTGCAAACAAATGGTTAAAGAGTTTCTTATACTTTACCTGAAGCTCTATGGCCTTCTTAATGTTTCCTTCTGAAAAAGAGCGACACATTTCTTCAGTTTCTTTTGGTATTACATTCGCCATCACTGAAATAACTCCGTGACCTCCAATAGAATATATTGGCAATATATTATCATCATTTCCAGAAAAAATCAGAAAATCCTCCGAAACCAAACGTTTTATTTCTAAAACTTGCGATATATTCCCACTGGCTTCTTTAATACCGATGATATTTTTTACTTGCGAAAGCTTTTCCACCGTCTCCGGTTCCATGTTGACACCTGTACGCCCAGGTACATTATATAAGACTAAAGGTATGCCGATACTTTTAGCAATAGTTTCAAAGTGGGTTATAAGACCTTTTTGAGTAGCTTTGTTATAGTAAGGAGTTACCACCAATACCCCATCTGCTCCTAAAGCTTCTGCTTTCTTTGAACTGTCAATAGCCACTGATGTATTATTACTTCCTGTGCCTACAAGGACTGGTATTCTACGATTCACATGGTCCACTGCCGTTGTTATTATTTGTTTTTTTTCTTCATCAGTTAATGTCGATGCTTCTCCAGTAGTTCCCAAAACAACCAAACATTGGCAATCATTTTTTATCTGAAAGTCTATTAATTTTTTATAGCTCTCCAAGTCAATTTCCCCTTCTTTGAAGGGTGTTATAAGAGCTACCCCTGTACCTTTAAACATAACTATCGCCTCCTTATTAAATCTTCTTTGTTACAGTATTCCACAAGCCTACCTAATGCTTCATCTCTTCCATCTTTTCGATAATTTGAACAGCGTTGGTAGCAGCCCCCTTACGCAAATTATCAGCAACGATCCACATAGAAAGCGTGCAGGGATCAAATAAATCTTTTCTAATACGTCCCACAAAAGTCGAATCACTCCCTTGAATTTCAAGGGGTGTCGGATACTTTAGATGGGCCGGATCATCTAATAAAGTTATTCCCGCTTCGCTACTGAGTAACTCTCTAACTTCTAACAACCGTGGAGTGCTGTTAAATGTCACCGTTACCGATTCACTATGCCCATTAAAAACAGGCACTCGAACAGCTGTTGCGTTAACCTGTATGGTTTCGTCATTGAATATCTTTTGGGTTTCATTGACCATTTTAAGTTCTTCTTTGGTAAATCCATTTTCATAGAATACGTCGATATGAGGGAGGCAATTTGCCGCAATTGGTTTTGGATAAACAGATGGCGGATAGTTCGGGTCATCGTTTTGTTTTTCCAACTCAAGAATTGCCTTATTACCACTCCCAGATACCGCCTGATAAGTAGATACAACAATTCGCTTCATTTGATAAACACGATGTAACGGCGCCAGAGCCATTACCATTTGGATGGTAGAACAATTAGGATTAGCAATGATACCTTTGTAGTCACGCAATATATGGCCATTTACTTCAGGTACGACCAGCGGTATTTCTTCATGCATGCGCCAATAAGAAGAGTTATCTATTACGATATTTCCGGCTTCTTTTGCAATCGGTGCATATTCTTTCGATATATCTCCGCCGGCTGAAAACAAAAGATAATCATACTTTTCTCGCATCTTTTCTTCTGTCAATAATTCAACGGTAATCGTTTGGTCTCTCCATTCCAACTGTTCTCCAGCCGTCCTCGATGACGCAAAGCAGCGCACCTTATCAAGGTTAATATTTCTTTCATTAAGTACTTCTAATATTTTTCTTCCTACAGCCCCTGTAGCTCCTACTATTCCAATGTTAAGTCCTATTTCACACGCCTCCCTTTTTTATCTACCCCATTTATGAAAAAACTCCCGGAACCAAACCCGGGAGAAATCATACCATTAAAAAGATAGCACACCTATAATGACCTTATAGGCATGAATTCGTCTTCCAATAGCACTCCATGGGCATCCATGACAGTAGCAACGCTATTCGCAATTGCTCCCAGTTTCATGAACGAAAGCATGTTCAGAAACTTCGGCGCCCAGACCTTTTGAAAATCGGCATTGAGTGCTTACCTCTTATCATCCGAATTTCTACTTTTTCTTAGCGCATCCTCTATCGATCTATCATTCAATTATATAAATACCATTTATAATATTATCATACCTTTAAAAGCACTGTCAAGATTACCTAAGACTCTCCGATAGTCATTTTTTAGTCTTGAATGTTTCAAGATTATAGATATCTGTTCTTCGAAGCTTCAATAATGGCAATTGATTACGGATTGAATCAACACGATCTGGTAGTATCTCCGTTGTCACTATTGATTCTTTTTCATCAGTTGATGCTAACACAGTCCCCCAAGGATCGCAAATCGTCGAGTGGCCATAAGCATGGTATTCTGCTTCTTCATTTCTAGCCGGAGAAGCTGCCACAAAATAGACCTGATTATCAACGGCACGCATTTTTATTGTTTCATGCCAATGCGCAGGTCCTGTAGTTGTATTAAATGCTGCCGGCACAATGATTATACGTGCTTGTTGTAAGGCCATTAGCCTAATTAATTCTGGAAATCTCATATCAAAACAAATGGCTATTCCAACTTTGCCATATGCTGTATCAAAAACCGTCACTTTATTACCAGCGGATAGAAGATCCGATTCCATAAAGCGAACGCCATTTTTAATATCGACATCAAATAAATGAATTTTCCTGTGTTTTCCAATACACTTTCCAATGGTATTATATGTATAGGACGTATTATATATTTTACCATCAGCTTTTTCAGCAATAGACCCACCTATTAACGTAATTTTAAGCTCTTTCGCTAAGGATGAAAGCATTCTAGTTGTAATGCCTCCTTCCTCTTCTGCTGTTTTCTCCATGCATTCGATACTATATGGTGAGTTAAAAATTTCCGGCAATACCACTATTTGGGAGTTAACATCAGAAACAGCTTTTCTAATCATGAATTCTGCTTTTTGCAAGTTCTCTTTCTTATTATTTTTCACCATCATTTGACATATCGAAAGCCTAAAAGGTTCCATATGAAAACACCCCTTAAAATCATAAAATTGTTTTTATTTTTATCTCTACCTTATAACTATATAGCATTTATGATAAAATGTAATCCGTTATTATATTTATTTCCAGAAAGGAAGGATTCTATGCTAAGAACCGCTTATTGGTTGTTTGATTTCCTTTTATATCTAGTGTACATTATCTTTTGTGCCCGTCGAGCAAAATCTATGGAAAAAAACGGTGATAATCTCAAAAAAAGAGATTTCACTCAAAAAATTGGACAGAGATGGTCTCATCGTATTATTAATAAATCAGGTAGCAAGGTAACCATTGAAGGTGCAGAAAATATTCCTGAAAGTGGACCTGTTTTAATTGTTAGTAATCATCAAAGTTATTTTGATATTCCCTTATTAGTAAGTACGATTCCTTTACCCATGGGATTTGTTGCAAAAAAAGAGTTGCAAAAGATTCCTGTCATATCAAAATGGATGGATTTGATTGAATGTAGTTTTATTGATCGCAAGGATTTACGCCAATCAATTAAAGCCATTCAAAAGGCTCAACACACCCTGAAGGATGGGCATTCAATGGTTATTTTTCCAGAAGGAACCCGAAGCAAAGGAAAGGAAATGTCTTCCTTCAAACCTGGTAGTTTAAAATTGGCACAGAAAGCAGGGGTTCCCATTTTACCAGTAGCCATACAAGGCACCTGCGATATGTTTGAAACAACTAATCGAATCCAGCCAGCAGATGTAAAGATCAAGATATTACCTTTATTCGACCTTGAATACGTGGAAAGCACTACTACCAACCAACTTCTAACTGATGTTTTTCAATTAATTAACAAAGAGTTAGGAGGAAGCTCTTTGTTATCCATTGATTAATCTTCATGGTACATGGTGTCAACAAATTCATCCATAATTCGATCATGATCACCAGCATTATAGGATATGATGTTTTTTAGATGTGTAAAGGAATCTAAATCGATATGTTCTAATCTAATTCCAATTCCATTTTCTTCCATTCGAACAATAGATCCTTCTGCCTGTATTTCTATATTAGAAGCATGGTCCATCAATTCAATCAATACTTCAACTTTTTCTCCTAACAAGGATGCCTCCAAAGGTTTTTCCACTTTCAGGAATAAACCTTTTAAGCTTAAGTCGTGTACTTGGCCTATAAGATTTATATTCCTGCTTTTCACCTTTCCTTTAATATGAAATTCAATACGAGTAACTTTTCTTTTTTCTTCCACTTTAACCGCTCCTCGCTTTCCATCATTGGTTTTCAAATTCTTTAGTTATTATACCCATCAAAATCAGTGAATATCGGTTATAAAAAGGAAACCCCCTCAAAAGAGGGGGAAATCAGTTTACTTCTTGGAAAACCTGATCTAAAGTATTCACAAATAGATCAATCTCTTCTTTTTTTATCACCATTGGAGGAAGAAACCGCAACACCTTTCCTGAAGTACAATTAATAATCAGTTTTTTGTCAAAAGCTTTTCTGACAATTTCATCTCCCGGAAAATTAAGTTCCAACCCTACCATAAGCCCTTTTCCTTTTACTTGTTTTACAAAATCATATTTTTCTTTCAACATCTGTAATTTTTGGATCAAATATGCTCCGTCTTCTTTTACCTTCTCAGGTATATTTTGATTTATTATCTCTTTCATTGTTGCTGCTCCCGCTGCACAAGCTAATGGATTTCCACCAAAGGTGGTTCCATGATCTCCAGGATTCCATGCATCTGCAACCTTTTCTGTTGCAACAATTGCTCCAATAGGAAAACCGCCAGCCATTGTTTTTGCCAATGACATAATATCAGGTATAATACCATATTGCTCATAAGCAAACATAGCACCCGTTCTTCCTAATCCACACTGAATTTCGTCTACAATAATTAAAAGGCCCTGTTTCTTGGCAAGGTCGTTCACCTTATTAACAAACGCCTCCGAAACTTGGGTCAGTCCGCCTTCTCCTTGGAGAGGCTCAAACATAATCGCACAGGTTTTCTCCGACACAGCATTTTCTAACGACTCTACATCGTTAAAAGGTACTTGCTTGAACCCCTCTGGTAACGGTTTGTATCCTTCACGATAGCTTTCCTTAGCTGTCGCACTCAGGGTACCCAGCGTTCTTCCATGAAAAGACTCACTTACGGTAACAATTTCATACCTTGGGGTATCAAACATCTTATAACCATATTTTCTTGCTAATTTAAGGGCCGCCTCATTAGCTTCCGCACCGCTATTACAGAAAAAAACTTTATCCCCAAAGGAGTTGTCTACTAATAACTTCGCAAGTTCATATTGTGGCTCATTCCAATAATAATTTGTTACATGCATTAATTTTTTTGCCTGATTCATTATCGCCTCTACTAAAAAGTCAGGTGAATGCCCCATCCCCGAAGCAGCTAATCCGCCTACCATATCCAAATATTTATTTCCTTCAGAGTCAATCAGCATACAATCTTTGCCTTCAACAAACACTACTGGTACTCGTTTATAAGTATTCATGATAATACCTTCACTTGCTCTAATAAACTCATTCTTTAGCATATTTATACTTCCTCCTAATAGTCATTCGCTATTCCTATCGTTATTGGTATATTATTGTTCCTTCATGAAGGTCAGAAAAAATTTCTGATAACAACGAGTGGCTTTTTCTACCATCGATTATATATACCCTTTCAACACCATTTTTGACAGACTCTGCACAACCTTTAACCTTCGGAATCATTCCTCCCGTTATGATTCCTTCCTCAATGTAGTCATCAATTTCATTAACATTCATTCGAGGTATGACTTTCATCTCATCTCCCTGAGATTTCATCACTCCTTCTATATTCGTTAACATAATTTGAACAGGCGCCTTTAATTCAATCGCTATTTTCCCAGCCGCTTCATCTGCATTAATATTATACCGGTTTCCATCTTCATCACAACCAATCGATGAAATCACTGGAATAAAATCTTCACTTAGCAACTTATTTATTAACTCCGAGTTGATTGTTTTAATTTCACCTACGTATCCTAGTTCAGGGTTTTTTTGTCCCGCTACAATAAGCCCTCCGTCCTGTCCACTTAATCCTATCGATTTGATTCCATAAGAACTAATCCTCGCTACCAAATCTTTTGCAATTTTTCCTGAAAGTACCATTTCAGAAACAATCATCGTTTCTTTATCTGTCACACGAAGCCCTTCTACAAATGTTGATTTTTTTCCTATCAATTCTAACATACTTGTTATTTCAGGGCCCCCACCATGTATAATAACTGGATACATCCCCATATATTTCATTAAGACGATGTCCTCTATCACTTGTTTCTTTAACTCATCATTGACCATGGCATTCCCGCCATATTTGATGAGGATTACTTTTTTATGATATCTTCTTAAAAAAGGTATCATTTCCACCAGCATTTCTGGATTAACTTTTTTTTGATCCGTCCTGCTCATCCATACTCCTCCTCTAACTTCTATAGGAGCCATTGATTTTTATATAATCATAAGTAAGATCACAGCCCCAGGCGGTAGCAGACGAACTTCCATTGTTAGCTTCAACAATAATGCGAACAGATTGATTTTTTAGGATTGTTGTTACCAATTCCTCGTCATACTCTAACGGAAGCCCATTTTCCAACACTTTCACATTTTTCTCCTGTCCATCACTCAGATTAAGCTTGACTCCTTCCATATCAAAGGGTACTCCCGAGTACCCAAGACTACAAATCATTCTTCCCCAGTTTCCATCTTCTCCAAAAATAGCCGTTTTTACAAGATTTGAACCCGCTATGGTTTTCGCTGCTTTTCTAGCATCACTAACGGTTATAAAACCATGTGCTTCTACCTCTATAAATTTTGATGCTCCTTCGCCATCCTTAGCAATAGATTTCGCAAGATATTCACATACATATTGGAGCGCTTGAACAAACATATCTTTTTGGGGATGATTCTCATTCATTTCCCGATTGCCACTTTCACCGTTAGCCATTGCAATAACCGAATCATTAGTGCTCGTATCTCCATCTACTGTAACCATATTGAAAGTACCCTCAGTTATTTCCCTTAAAATTGCTTGAAAGTAACTTGGACTAATCACAATATCCGTCGTGATGAAACCAAGCATCGTTGCCATATTAGGATGAATCATCCCTGATCCCTTCGCTATTCCCGCGATAGTCGCTATCTTCCCATCCAATTCTATTTCAACAGCAATTTCCTTATTGATCGTATCCGTTGTCATAATTCCTTGAGCTGCCGCTTTCCCGCCTTTTTTACTTAGCTGTTTTGCCGCTTCCGGAATACCTTCTATAATATTATCCATCGGCAATGGTACTCCAATGACACCGGTGGATGCAATGGCTACCTCTGTCGAATCGATATCCAAAAACGCAGCAGTTGTTTTTTGTATGGTTTCAGCGTCTTCCATCCCACGTTTTCCTGTACACGCATTGGCATTCCCACTATTTATTATAATAGCTTTTAATGATTGTCGTTTTAAGATTTCTTTGCTAATGATGACCGGAGCTGCCATTGCGTTGTTCTGTGTGAAAACACCAGCTGCCACAGCCTTTTTCTTACAGTATATTAAAGCTAAATCCAATTGCTCATTTTCTTTGACTCCTGTGCAAATACCACTCGCCAAAAAACCTTTTGGACTTGTAATAGAACCATTATCTACTATTTTAAACGATGTATTGCTGTTCTTCATCCTTCCACTCCTTTTCTACTACATTAAGGCCATATAGGCGCTGTATCCAAACCAGTTCTTTCATCTAATCCAAACATCACATTCATGTTTTGAACAGCCTGACTTGAAGAACCTTTTAGTAAATTATCAATCGCCGAAACCACCACCAATTTACCACTTCTTGAATCAATGACAAATCCTATGTCACAGAAGTTCGACCCTTTAACAGCTTTCGTTTCCGGAAGATATCCTTCTTTTAATATTCGTATAAAAGGCGCTTTCTCATAATACGCTTCATAGCATGTTTCAACATCTTTTCTCGTTATCCCTTCAGCCGATATAACAATGGTTGATAAAATACCACGATCTATAGGAATTAAGTGCGGCGTAAATAAAATATTTACGGAAGATCCCGCCGCCAGCGACAGCTCTTGCTCGATCTCCGGTGTATGTCTGTGCTTACCTATGTTATACGCTTTGATATTTTCATTAACCTGTGAAAATATATTTACTTCCGATGAACTTCGTCCTGCTCCCGAAACACCCGTTTTTGAATCAATAATAATCTCTTTGTTATGGAGCCGTTTTTCTTTTAATAAGGGTAAAAGTGGCAATAAAATGCTGGTAGGAAAGCATCCTGGATTCGCTACTAAAGCAGCATTTGCGATGCTATCAGCATACCATTCAGGTAAACCGTAAACAGCCTTTTTAAGAGTTCTATCATCCAAGTGTTTTGTTTCATACCAATGTTCATATATTGTTGCTTCCCGAAGCCGAAAGTCTGCAGAAAAATCAATCACTCTAAAGCCTCTTTTGATTAATGGCAACACTTTACTTTGACTAACTCGATGGGGAAGAGCAGAAAATATGATATCCGTATCTTCAGGCACGTCGTCAACATTAATGGATCGACAAATATCCTCCACTTTGCTGCGAAGATTTGGATAAATAGCATCAAATCTGACGCCTTCATAACTTCTTGAATCAAGGAAAATCGTTTCTATTTCAGGATGTAATTCTAATAACCGCACCAGTTCAGCACCTGTATAACCTGTTGCACCCATGATCCCTGCTTTTATCATTGTTTACCTCCTCGCAAAATAATCATTTGCATCACATAATCGCTTGTTTTTGGGCACTTCATGCAAATATTTCATCCATTATACACGAAACTGACTTATTATGCAAATCACATCCAAGTCAAAATCTATTAAAAAAGATAAAGTCATTACTATAACACAAAAAATTTCACAACTTCATTTTATAACAGAAAGATTGATTGTATTAAAATTCATCATTTTGTATATTTTTACTTTCGTACTTCCCCATCCACTCTGCCTTCTTTTCTAAGACCCTTTTTGAGTAAGTAGTTTTGTAACTTTTATGCCACTCATACACTCGTGATAACCCTGTAGGTCCCATGTTATATTCACTCAACACCTTGTGCCAGTCAACATCGCCATAGTCTTTTTGAGATCTTTCGACATTGTGTTTTAGGTACATTAACCCTAATGGTAGGTTATACCAATTTTCAAATATTTTTTCCGGATCATACGTAAAAAACCATTGATCATGATATAATTCAAAAAGATGTTTTTCAGTGATCGGTGTTATTTGCATAAACCCTCTATCTTGATGCTGACCTACAAGCTCTTTCTCAAAGGTACCTCCAGTTTCCACATGAATTAAGCCTATCACTATCCATATTGGAATCTCTTTATCAAAGCTATTTCTCATTAATATCCAAACATCTTCATTACTCATCCCTGTTTCACTCACTAAAAAATCAAGTAAATATTGTTCCTCCGCTGATAATAAATGTTCACGATGAAATCCTTTGTGATAAATATTATCCAAATAGTCATCATGACGTCTTTCCAACGGATTAGAAACTCTATAATGAACCATTATTGCTTCTTTTCTTAAAGTAGCTATGCCATCCACTTCTTTTTTATACTCACTCCATATCCAGCCTGGTACTAAGATAAAAAACACCATCAGTATCGCTACGGCTAACAAAGTCCATATTATTAATGTTTTTTTACTTTTATTCATTCCATTCAGGATTCCAAATCCAGTCTCCTTCTAAGTTTATATATCCGTTTCCTCCATCCGTTTCTACTTGAGCGATACCTTCAAAGAAGTTCCAAGCTCTCTTGAACTGTGGTTCCACGATCATAACACCATTTTCATCAATATATCCCCACCGATTATTAAGCTTTACAGATGCCCTTCCTTCAGAAAAACTCCTAGCATCTTCGTACTCAGCTTTGATAGTAAATTGATCTTCGATATCTATATATCCCCATTTCCCATCCATCCGTACAGCTGCTATCCCATTATGATAAGGTAACGCATGTTCATAAACAGGAGAAATAATCCAGTGACCTTCTTTATCTATAAAACCTACCCGTTCTTTATATCGAGCAAAAGCGACGCCTTCACTAAAGATATCAACTTCATCAAAAATTGCCTCTATCACCACATTACCTTCGATATCGACATATCCCCAATAGTCTCCTATTTTAACAGGTAGACGCTGTTTATTTTCTAACACATTTGCCTCTTCTTTATTTTTTGATCCCGGATTTTGTAAAGAACTTCTTTCTTGTGTCGCATCAGACTGGCTACCGATAGCCTCATCCATATTAGTTATTTCAACCTCATCCCGTCCAAATAAAAGAAATAAGACGCTTCCCGTTATTAATAAGCTAAGTATGACTACTGCCCCAATCAAAAGAAATGCCTGTTTTTTCGTCAATTCCCTCGACATTGCAACTTTTGTCTCTTTTGTCTCTTCAGATGTTTTTTCTTCTTCCATGTTGCCACCTCTTTTCTGTGATTTTATCATGCAGCTTTTTCTTTTTTTACTACTCCTTACTGTTCATTTTTTACTTGTTAGCCTTTTCCATATTCTTTTTATCGGCTTATAGACTATATATATCCATTACCGGTGAATTTAATAAATTCTTCCATAAATAAAAAATCTCAGTTGATTCTGTTACACAATCAACTGAGATTAATCTTATTTATTTACTTGAAAAAGCTCTGTTAGATTAACGATTTCAAATAAGTCCATTATTTCTTTTTTAGCATTAGTTATCCTCATTTTCCTGTCGCCTCTCGCCAAATGCCTGTATAGACCTATCAGAAATGTAATACCTGTTGAATCAACGTATTGTACTTCATCAAAATCTATTATTACTTCATTTATTAGTTCTTTTGAATCAAGAACTTGATACATGTACTGCAAAAATGTGTTTACGTTAGTTGCTGTTGGGTTTTGTGCCAAATAAAAAGTTAATTGTTTTTCTTGTATTATATAATTCAAAACATCCCCCCCCCTTATCATAACCATCAGCAAACGAACCATTTATTATAAGCAGTTTGGCCTTACATTTCCATATCTTCAATGGTTTCAAGACTTTTATTAATTTGATTAAGTTCTTCTTCCAGCTCAAGCTTCATTTCGTTTAGATTCTGTATTACTTCGTCATCTTTTAGATATAAATCACTTAAAACAATAGCCCTTCTTATAGCATATATTCGGTTTTTTAGTTTATCTTTTTGAAATAAAATTTCTCCCAATTTCATCCTATCTACCTCCCAGGTTGTAATAAGTTTCTACTTGAACATTGTTTCAAAAACGCTTTCCGCTGCTTCTATTGTTTGATCAATGACCTGATCATCATGGCACACGGATAAAAACCAAGACTCAAATTGAGAGGACGGTAAATAGATTCCTTTTTCCAACATTCCACGGAAAAATTTTCCGTACATATCTGTGTCAGATTTCGAAGCACTCTCATAGTCACTAACCGGTTGATCCGTAAAAAACAAGCTTAGCATGGAACCAACTCGATTAACCGTCGCCGACACATCATATTGCTCAATTAAAGTTCGCAAACCACGCTCTAGCTTCATTGTTTGTCGATCAAGTTGTTGATAAATATTAGGATTACTTACAAGTTTTTCCAAAGTATGATATCCCGCTGTCATTGCCAGAGGATTTCCCGAAAGTGTTCCAGCCTGATAAACGGGTCCTTTAGGAGCCATCAGTTTCATTACATCGAATCGTCCTCCGAAGGCTCCAACCGGCAGTCCGCCTCCTATAACCTTACTATAGCATGTCAAGTCAGGCTTAATATTATACAAGCATTGAGCACCCTCAAAAGCCAATCTAAACCCAGTCATTACTTCATCTAAAATCAAAAGACTATCATGCTCCTCCGTTACTTCCCGAAGGGTTTGTGCGAACTCCATGGTCATTGGAACAACACCCATATTTCCAGCTACTGGCTCCGCAATAACCGCTGCTATTTCACTACCTTGCTCCTTAAATAGTTGGCGTATCATTTCATCATCATTATATCTAGCTGTAATGGTATTTTCCACAATGCTTTCTGGAACACCAGGACTTCCAGGTATTCCCTGAGTTAGGATTCCCGATCCAGCTTCAACTAAAAGGCCATCAGAATGACCATGATAATTTCCGCTAAATTTCACTATCTTCGATCTACCTGTAAACGCTCTTGCAAGCCTTAAAGCCGTCATTACTGCTTCTGTTCCAGAGTTGACCATCCGAATTCTTTCAATAGAGGAAACATTATCCACAATCATTGAAGCCAGCATATTTTCAGCTTCTGTTGGTGCTCCGAAACTAGTGCCGTTTTGCAAAGCTTTTTCTAAAGCCCTTATCACATCCGGGTCAGAATGCCCTAAAATCATCGGTCCCCAGGATAAAACATAGTCCAGGTATGTATTGCCGTCCACATCTGTCACCGTCGCACCTTTTCCATGCTGAATAAAAACAGGATCTCTGTCAACAGCAGAGAATGAACGCACAGGGCTATTAACACCTCCTGGCATAAGCGTCAGAGCTCTTTCATACATTGCACGTGAATTTTCATGATTCATATCAATATTTCTCCTTTCCGTATTCTTTTTCCATTTTTTCCTCCACATTCATGTAATCACAGGTCAGTAATCGATCCAATAATTCTCCAGCCTCTTTTCCTTTACCTTCCAGCCCCACTTGTTTTAATTGTTGAATAGGAGTTCTCCACATTTTTTTTGCAAGGCTGTACACAAAAGCTTCGATGTTATCACGATCTTTTTGTGACAAATGTGGCATTTGACTAAACAAATTTTCTAGCTCCATTTCTGTTACTTCTTTAGAATGATGTTGGATTGCTTTTATTCTGGGATAAACAGGTAGACAGCGGTACCAGTCAAAAAATTCCCTGCTTTTTTCTTGTATCTTCTTTTCTATCAATGTTAGTTTTCCAGATCGTTTAAGCATATTTTCATTTGCAACTTCTTCCAAATCATCAATATCGTATAATTTCACCCCAGGAATATGCGAGATGTTTGGATCAATATCTCTTGGTAATGCAATATCCGTTATCAACATGTCTTTACCCTGCAGATAATGCTTATAAAAATAATGTTTCTCTATCACTTGATGCGGGGCTGACGTAGCACTTATAATCCAGTCTACATCCGCTATCACTTCATAACGATCATCAAAAGGAATGCGCGTGATTTCCGTATAAGGATGTTTTCCGATTCCTGTGAGTAATTCACTTCGAGTTGCTATATATATGTGTCCTACATTTAAAGATATAAGATGCTTAATTGCTCGGCGACACATTTCTCCTCTTCCAACAATTAATACTTTCGTTTTATTTAACAATCCAAATATCTTTTCTCCCTGCTTAACGGCAATTGATGCGATGGATAAAGAATTTTCCGAAATACCTGTCTCGTATTTGACTTTCTTTCCTAAAGTGATCCCATTTTGAAATAGTTTATTTACCGCTTTGCTGGTCGCTCCAAACTCTCTAGCCGCATAATAAGCTTCCTTAATCTGACCAAGAATCTGATCCTCTCCTAAAACAAGTGAGTCTAACCCACAACACATTCTAAAAAACATAGAGACGGCCGGAACTTCATGATGACAGTATGCCTCAATTTCTTCATCAGAAAAACCAAAGTACTCTTGAAAAAAAGAGTCAAGTTTCTTTTTTCCATCTACTCCATCATCCGCTTCATATATCAGCTGACTACGATTGCATGTCGAAAGAATAACGCAACTATTAATGCCTTCAAGGCTTAATATTGTGTGATACGCACTTTCAAGACCAGAAGCCTTAAATGCAGCCCTTTCTCTAATTTTCACCGGTGTATTTTTATAATGCATTCCATAGATGCCAATATTCATTGCTTTTCATCCCTTCAAAGCATATAATGTTTTCCGTTAGAAACAACGGTTTTATAATATCAGAAATGTAGATTTCCGACAAGTTGTGATTAAAGCTTCATCAATATGTGGTATCAAGCATCCTTCCATCTTTACTTTTATTGACCTCGCAAGTAAAATAAAACCAACTTCCTTCCCCTTCCATACTTTCTACCCATATTGTGCCATTCATATCCTCAATAATCTTTTTTGTTATCGATAATCCAAGGCCTGCACCACCATATTTTTCAAAAATGATCTCATTAGCTTGAGAAAAAACATCAAAGATCTGTTCTTTTTTTGTTTCTGGTATGCCTATGCCAGTGTCTTTTACTAAGCATTTCAGTAAATATGTTTCATCTCTTTCCATTACTTTATCGATTTTAACGTCAATTCTTCCATCATCAGTGAATTTAACAGCATTGTGAACAAGGTTTGTAAATACTTGCTTCAGTCTTAAAGAGTCTCCTTCAATAACCTCAGGCAAATCCTCTGATATTTCTACTTGAAAATCCAAGTCCTTGCTTAGTATTTCAGGTATTAAAATTGTTTCTATCTCTTTCATAAGGTTCTTTAAATTAAAAGGTTTTCTAAACATATCTTTTTTACCAGCTTCTGCTTTAGAAAAATCAAGTACTTCATTGATTAACTGAATTAAATTACTTCCAGATTTTTTAGCAAGTTCAATAATTTCTTTCTGTTCATCTTTCAAATCTTCCATTTCTAACAATTGCAACATACCCAAAATGCCATTAAGTGGTGTTCGAATTTCATGACTCATATTTGCTAAAAACCTACTTTTTACCTCAATGGCATTTTCTGCCTTCTTTTTAGCAATCAATAGCTCTTCTTGCATTTTTTTAGTTTCTGAAATATCTCTACTCACACCCTGTAACCCTATTGGTACTCCCTGCTTATTTCTTACAAAGGAAATATGCATCGAAACCCAAATACATCCTTTGCTTTTGTGAAATTGCTGCAATTCCAGCAACCTCGTCCTATTATAATCTATCCCTAAGGTGTTTTCCCTCATCAATTCTTCTTCAAGTGTTTTTTTTAATATCTCTAAAGATTCCGGAGGAAAAATGCTTTCAATCGGTTTTCTGATGTGTTCTTCGCCTTTTTCACCAATTAATCTGTAAACAGATGGTGTGATAAAAGTAAGGTTCAGCTTTAAATCCGTTTGCCAAATAACATCTGTCATGTTTTCTAAGATTTGTTGATACTTTTCTTTTTGCTTTTTAAGCATTATTTCCGCATTGATTCGATCGGTAACATCTATAGCAGCTGACTGGTATTTGATGGCATTACCTTCATCGTCAAAAAAACCTCTGTCACGCCATTCTTCCCATTTAACCTCGCCATTTCTTTCTGTCTTTTGGATATGAACAGACACTGGTGCTTCAGGAGTTAATGAAAAGAAGGTTTTTTTTGCTTCCTCGTGAAGGCTCTTAGGCAGAACCTGCAGAAAGCTTTTTCCAAGCAGCTCTTCTTGACGCTTATTGAAATAACAACAATATGCCCGATTCACATACGTAAGTGTCGTATCGGGCAAAAACTCACATATCATTACAGGAAAATCATCCATCAATACATTAAATTTCTTGTTCCGAGATGTGATTTTATTCATTTAACTCCTCCTATTTCTATCCAAAAAGAGTTTTGCTTTTATTTCATCCGTATGAATATATTTCATTGTTATTCTATAGTATATTTCATTTTTCTTCAAAAAGATACTAATTTTCGAAGAAGCCACCATCTCTCCACACTTCTCTACCATGGTTAAATGGCGGATGCTAAAAGCACCCGCCATTTAATTATTAAAATGATTTATATTGATTTGTTTGGATTTTATTTATTCGCTTTTGAACGCTTTCAGAAGAAAAAAAGCAAAACCACCGGCATAAAAACCAAAAATAATAATCATAAACGTAATCGCCGATAATGTCATGAGACCCCTCCCTCTTTAATCTTCTATTCTTTACTCTTTAGACCTTCAGTCACGCTAGCCTCACTTATTGCGCCTGTTTTAATACGCTCTGCTAACCAGTTGTTTAGCTTAATCATGATAAAAGCACCTACTCCCCATTGAAATGCCATGGTTCCTGGCGAAAAAACTTCAAAGGGTTTCCACCACTCTCCCGGGTACCAGCTAATCGCTTGCCAGGTCCACCACCCAAAAATCACAACAAACACAAGTGGGAATATCCGAATCATATATGACCACCATTTACCTATATACATATCACTATGTTCGTGATTAATGTCCTCTATACGAACTTTTTCTACACCATATTTCATAACAGCGACCGATATTAAAAGTCCACTTATTAATAGCCCAACTCCCCAAACAAAGTCCTGATTATCAAGAAAATGAATGCTGTAGGCCGATGGTATTCCAATGACAAAGCCGCTCAAACATACAAACAAAGTTGCTTTTCCCCGACTCCATCCAGCATCTTGTAAGTTCAATACCCCTACTTCAATCATCGATAATAATGATGATAACGCTGCAAATGCCAAAGCTGCAAAAAACACAATCGCGACAAAAGTACCACCCGGCATATTTCCAAATAAGGCAGAAAGATATACGAATATTAACCCATTATTACCAGACCCCAATGCTGCTTCTGCCACTTCAACCGTTGAAGAAAGCGAATATACCGTTGGCAGTATCGCCGTTGATGCAATCAGCCCTACCAATACATCTCCAAAACCAACAATAAAGCAATTTAGTGAGAGGTCTTCTTTTTCTTTAGTATATACTGCATAGGTCATAATAAGCGCCCATCCGGCACCGGTTGACCAAGCTGCCTGTGTAAAAGCTTCTAACCATGTTTGCGCTTTAAAAAGGTATTCAAGATTAGGTGTAAACAAAAATTCCAGCCCGGCAGATGCGCCCGGTAATGTAACACCTCTGATCGCCACTAAGGATATTAGTACAAATAAGGTTGGTACCATTACTTTTGTTACTTTTTCAATTCCTGCACTAACCCCTTTGTATATAACAATAGCACCAAAGAACATTGATACTCCATGAAAAAAGATGGTTTGAACAGGAGAAGACAAGAAACCTTCCCAGATGCTTTGTGTCAATTCAGGAGTTATATCCGGTTGTGCAAAAGTTCCCTGCACCGAAAGCACAAGATATTTCAATGTCCAGCCTGCTACAACTGAATAATAAAACATAACACCCATAGCTACCAAGGCTAGCCAGCCACCAATCCAGGTGAACTTTTTTCCCATAAAGTCCCGCATAGCTCCTACGGTTCCCAGCCTTGTTTTACGAGCAATGGACATTTCTGCTAATAACAAAGGAATTGCATAAACAAACATCGCTACCGTTAATGCCAATAAGAAGGCTCCTCCACCATTTGCAGCTGCTACTCTAGGAAAGCGCCACATATTCCCTGTCCCAACAGCCATTCCAATTGCGGCTGCAATAAAACCAAATCTCGATTTAAACTGTGAATTGTTAGATTTCTGCATCAAACGTCCCCTTTTATTATTTTTCTATATTCTTTATTTACACAAACACGATTTTACCATAAAAAAACCTCCCGATCAAATCAGGAGGCTGTTTCCTCTTTTTCACTTTCATCATTTTCATCATTTTTCGTTTTAGCATCCGCCTTTTTATAAATCACAGTTGGCTGTCTGTTATTCAAAATTGTCTCTTTTGTAATCATTACTTTGTCTACATCTTCCCGTGATGGAATATCATACATAATATCCATCATAAGCGTTTCCATAATACCTCTTAAACCACGAGCACCAGTCTTGGTTTCTTTAGCTTTTTGGGCAATCAAATCAAATACACCTTTTTCAAAATCAAGGGTAACATGATCCATCTCAAAAAGTTTTTGATATTGCTTTACCAGTGCGTTTTTAGGTTCAGTAAGTATCCTGATAAAGGCTTCCTCATCTAGTAAGTCTAATGTTGCCACAACAGGTAGTCTGCCTACCAGCTCCGGAATAAGACCATATTTCAGCAGGTCTTCGGGCTGAATCATCTTCAATAGTGCTCCGATATCAAGATCTTGCTTGCTTTGAATGTCAGCACCAAAGCCCATTGATTTTTTCCCTACTCGTTTCTGAACAATGCTTTCAATACCATCAAAAGCACCACCACAAACAAAAAGGATATTGCTGGTATTTATTTGAATAAATTCTTGGTGTGGGTGCTTCCTTCCACCTTGTGGAGGAACCGAAGCGACAGTTCCTTCCAGAATTTTCAGTAAAGCTTGCTGTACACCTTCACCACTAACATCACGTGTAATCGATGGGTTTTCAGATTTACGCGCTATTTTATCCATTTCATCAATGTAGATAATACCTTTTTCAGCCTTTTCAATATCATAATCTGCTGCCTGGATAATTTTCAGCAAAATATTTTCAACATCTTCACCAACATACCCAGCTTCTGTCAGTGACGTTGCATCCGCAATTGCAAAGGGAACATTTAGAAGCTTAGCCATTGTTTGCGCAAGCAAAGTTTTCCCTGAACCCGTCGGACCCAACAACAAGATATTGCTTTTTTGCAGGTCTACATCATCTGCTTGCTGCTCCGCATTAATTCTTTTGTAATGATTATACACCGCAACAGCTAGTGTTTTTTTCGCATGATCCTGACCAATAACATATTGATCAAGAATATCTTTTATCTCTTGAGGTTTCGGTAGCTCTAAAAGATCTATCTCTAAGTTTTCGTCCAATTCCTCTTGGATAATTTCCTGGCACAACTCAATACACTCATCACAAATGTAGACATTAGGACCAGCAATCAATCGTCGTACTTGATCCTGTGATTTTCCACAAAAAGAGCATTTAAGTTGCTTTTTTTCTTCATAGCGTGCCATTATTACACCTCTTTTTCTTATTTCCTGGACGCAATGACTTCGTCAATTAATCCATATTCTTTTGATTCTGTCGCCGACATAAAAAAGTCTCTGTCCGTGTCTTTCTGAATTTTTTCTAAAGGCTGACCTGTTCTCTCAGAAAGAATTTTATTCATTGTTTCTCGTGTTTTTAAGATTCTCTCTGTGTGAATTCGGATATCTTCAGCCTGACCTCGAGTTCCACCCAGTGGTTGATGTATCATCACCTCTGCATTAGGAAGTGCATATCGCTTCCCTTTCGTACCAGCACCCAGTAAAAAAGCACCCATGCTAGCCGCCATACCTATGCATATTGTTGATACATCTGGCTTGACATAGTTCATTGTATCATATATAGCCATCCCTGATGTAATGGAGCCGCCAGGACTGTTAATATATAACTGAATGTCTTTATCCGGATCATCTGCTTCTAAAAAAATTAGCTGCGCAACTATCAAACCTGCATTTACATCATTAATTTCCTGATTCAGTAGTATAATACGGTCTTTTAATAGCCTTGAATATATATCGTAGGATCTTTCACCTCGATTTGTCTGTTCTACTACAATTGGCACTAGTGACATCTGAAACCTCCTAAGGCATTTTTTACTCTGCTTGTTTTTCTTCTGTCGCATCTTCGGTGTTTTCTACTACTTCTTTTATAGTAGCATTTTCTGTTAAGAAATCAATCGTTTTTCTAAGTACTACATTATCTGCAAAAACTTTATTTCCATGTTGAGCAACTTTTTGTTTAAAGTCAGATACATCTTGATTGTACTGTTCTGCAATTTTTGCTATTTCTGCTTCAATCTCTTCATCAGACGCTGCTATTTCCTCTATTTCAGTAATTTTATCCAAAACTAACTGGTCTTTAACTGTTTTTTCAGCATCCGGCCTCATTTTTTCTTTAAGGTCTTCTTCATTAGAACCTGTCATTTGATAATACATGTCTAAACCAATTCCTTGGGACATCATTTGCTGATTAAAATCCTGTAGCATTTGATTAACCTGTCTTTCAACAACTGCTTTAGGAATATCAACAGAAACTTTTTCTGTTACTTTTTCTATAACCGATGCACGAAGTTCTTGTTCCGTTCTTTGTTCCAACTGTTCCTCTAGTTTTTTGCGTATATCTGCTTTCAACTCTTCTAACGTATCAAATTCCGATACATCTTTAGCAAACTCATCGTCTATTTCTGGATACTCTTTTTCTTTCACTTCATGAATTTTAATCTTAAAATCCGCTTCTTTACCGGCTAAATCCTCTGCCTGGTAATCTTCTGGAAAAGTAACCTTAATAACACTTTCTTCGCCTGGCTTCAAGCCAACCATTTTTTCTTCAAACCCAGGAATAAATTGACCAGATCCTATTTCCAGTGTATGTTTTTCTGCTTTTCCACCTTCAAAAACCTCACCATCAATGGACCCTTCAAAATCGAATATTACGGTATCACTCTCCTGTACTGGTCTATCCTCTATGGCAATCATCCGCACATTTTTTTCTTGCATTTGTTTAAGTTCTTTTTCAATTTCTTCCTCTTTCACTGGATAAATCTTTTTCTCTACTTCAACACCTTTATAGCCTTCTACTAACACATCAGGCATAATCTCAATATCCGCAAGAAAAATAACATCTTCTCCTTTTTCCAGCTTTTCTATATCTACTTCCGGCTGATCTACTGGATCAAGACTATGCTCTTCCAATGCCTTTTCATAAGCTTCAGGAAAAGAAACGTTGATTGCTTCTTCATAAAAAACTTCAACTCCATAATTCATTTCAACAATCTTTCGTGGCGCTTTCCCTTTTCGGAATCCCGGGATATTGAACTTAGATTTCATTTTGTTATACGCTTTATTAATTGCTTTTTCAAACTCCTCCGGACTAACTACAATCTTAAGGGATATACAATTACCTTCTCTTTTAACAATTTCTGAACTCATGCGTGTCCTCCTCAATCTATACGATTTGATTTATTTTCAGGCCATTGCCTCAATCTATTAAAAAACAACAGGCTCCAACAGGTTCCTGCTGCTGACTAACCTTAGTCTACCGAATTTTACGCTTAATGTCAATAATAGCTTCAGAATTACCTGTTCCTTTCGTTGCAATCTATTTGACAGTATATAAACATTACCTATATAATTTAATATTAATAAATCTACAGAAAGGAGGTTCGTGGATGATTGAATTTAAGAAGTTATCAAAGTCTTACGATGGTAAAACCAACATCGTCGACCGTCTCGATATGACCATTAATGATGGTGAGCTAGTGGTTCTAATCGGAGAAAGCGGTTGTGGGAAAACAACTACCATGAAAATGATCAATCGGCTTATTGAACCGTCCGGCGGAGAAATACTCATTGATGGAAAAAACATTTTAGAGATGAATCCTATCCAACTGCGACGCAATATAGGATATGTTATTCAAAAAGTCGGACTTATGCCACATATGAGTGTTGGGGATAATATCGAACTGGTTGCTTATCTTAAAAACTGGGATAAAGAAAAAAGAAGAGCACGCTCGAGAGAACTTCTAAAGCTTGTTAACCTTGAGCCTGATCAGTACATCGATCGCTACCCCAACGAACTAAGCGGAGGACAGCAGCAACGTGTCGGAGTCGCTAGAGCACTGGCCGTGAATCCAGACATTATCCTGATGGATGAACCTTTTAGTGCCGTCGATCCTATAACCCGTGAAACCCTCCAAGAAGAACTCATAAAGCTACAAAGTGAAGTTAGAAAAACGATTGTGTTTGTTACACACGATATGGATGAAGCTCTCAAGTTAGGTGATAAAATCGCTGTCATGCAAGGTGGAAAAATAATTCAATATGATTCGCCGGAAAAAATTCTAAAAGAACCCGTCAATGATTATGTTGAATATTTTGTCGGAAAGGATAAGCTATGGAAGTCACCAGAAATGCTTTATGCCAGAGATATCATGCAGAAAAGGCCTGCCGTTGTATTAGAACATAGAACTCCTGCCTACGCGCTTGAAGTAATGAGAAAAAGAGATACAGACTTTTTAGTAGTTGTAGATGCTCCATATGATCAACCTCAAAAAATGCTAGGCGTCGTTACACCAAAAGAACTTAAAGGTAAGGGAATGGTTGAAAACAATCGAATGATCGATATTATGCGAAAAGACTACCCTACCGTAACAGAACGAACTAGCATGGTAAAAGTTCTAAATATCATGAAACAGGAGAGGTTACACTATATCCCCGTGATCGAGGAGGAAAAAAATCTACTGGTAGGTCTCATTACCCACGGTAGTATTGTAAATATTATTACAGATGCCTTAGTGGATTCTGAAGTCGAAAAGGAGGCGTTGTAATTGGAACAACCAAGCTTTTTAGAATTTTTTATGAATAGATTTCCTGATGTCATCAGCCAGACGATAACACACTTGCAAATCACAGGGTTAGCTGTTTTTTTAGCCGTTCTAATCGGAGTACCAGTGGGTATATTTATTACACGAAACAAACTACTTGCACGAAATGTTTTAGGTTTTGCAAATATTATGCAAACACTTCCTAGTTTAGCTTTGTTCGGTTTAATGATCCCCATAATGGGTATAGGCTTTAACCTAGCTGTGTTTGTACTATTTCTCTATGCGCTTTTACCGATCATTAAAAATGCTTACACCGGCATTGTGGGGGTTGATGATTCTTTAATTGAGTCTGGCCGAGGAATGGGAATGACGAACACTCAGCTGCTATGGATGGTTCAGATCCCATTGGCTCTACCTGTTATTATGGCTGGTATCAGAATCGCCACCGTCATTAATATTGGCACAGCAACAATAGCCGCTCTTATTGGAGCTGGAGGGCTTGGTAGCTTTATTTTTCGCGGGATATCGATGGGTAATAACAACCTGATCTTGACAGGAGCAATCCCAGCAGCTATACTCGCATTGGTAGTCGACTGGATTCTTGGGTTAGTTGAACATCGAATTACACCTAAAGGGGTCCGGAAATAAGTTTAAGAACACTATTTTAATAAGGGGGATTTACAATGATTTTTCAAAGAAGCAGCAAGCTTATGGTAACGCTGGCAATTTTGCTAATATTCAGTTTTGTTTTCGTTGGTTGTGGAGGAGACACGGCAGAGGATGTGCCGATAGATTCACCAGAAAATGATATCACCTCATCCGAAGACGAGAGTCCTGAGGGTGGGGAGGTTACCATAGGAACCAAAAACTTTACGGAATCAATCCTATTAGCTAATATTTTCTCTGTGCTAATAGAAGAAAATACGAATATGACAGCTAATGTCCAAGAGCTTGGCGGTACGATGGTAGCTTTCGAAGCACTTCGCAATAATGATATCCAACTTTATCCTGAGTATACAGGAACAGGATATATCAACATGCTCGAAAAGACGGAAATATTAACCGCCGAAGAAACCTATGAGATTGTCCAAAATGAATTTCAAGAAAGATGGAACTTAGAATGGATGCAGCCTCTTGGCTTTAACAACACTTATACCCTCGCTCTTCGTCAAACGATGATTGATGACTTGGATTTAAATACCTTTAGCGATTTATTAGAGCATGATCAAGACTTGACCTTTGGTGGAACCACCGAATTCGTAGAGAGACAGGATGGTTTGCCAGGGTTGATTGAAGCATATAACTTCGAATTTGGCAATGTGGTAGATTTGGATCCAGGCTTAATGTACACAGCCGTCCAAAGTGAAAATGTGGATATTATCAGTGCCTTTGCAACAGATGGGCGTATTCCTGCTTACAAACTAGGAATACTGGAAGATGATCTTAGCTTTTTTCCTCCCTATTTTGCTGCTCCTCTAATTCGAAGCGATATCCTTGAAGAATATCCTCAGCTTGAGATTCTCAACAGCTTACACAATATAATTGATGACGAAACAATGGCTGAATTAAACTTCAGAGTTGATGAAATGGGCGAAACAGAAGATACTGTTGCGAGAGATTTTCTTTCTTCTGTAGGCTTAATTTAGTAATAAAAAAAAGAGAGAAGCCAATGAGGTTTCTCTCTTTCTGTTATTATGATATCTGAAAGCACCCTATTCTTACCATCAAAAGTTTTTCTTAATATCCATTTTTCTACTATCTGATCGCTTTGTTGTTTTAATTTCCATTGCACCGGAATCTTTAATGCCTATTCCATGAAATCCCTGTCTAACATAGGGTCAATTAAACTTCGATGACCTATGCATACATTTGCAGACATGAAATAAATACCACCTTTTTGTATCGTTTATTGTTATGCTTTAAAGGCTATCATCTCTATAAAGTTATTTTAAATGCACATTAACCCTCTGAATAATAACAACGCCTTTCTATCGTCCTGGAAAAGAGTCATCATTCTTTGCCCCTTATTTGCTCGCTGTTAGGTGCTTTCTCGTTCAATCACTTCATAATCCAGTATAATATCTAGCGCTCCTATACTTTCCTTTTGAAGAATTTTAGTGATTAACCTCATCGCAATAGCACCCATTTCATACATTGGCTGGCCTATCGTTGTAAGAGATGGGTAAACTTTTCCAGAAATATCCACATTATCAAACCCTATCATCGCAACATCTTTTGGAATTTCATACCCGTCTTCTAGTATTGCCCTGCATGCCCCTATAGCCATTTCATCACTACATACAAAAATAGCGGTTGGCGGAACTTTTAATGCCATTAGTTTTTTCGCACCATCGTAACCACTTTTATATCGATATCCGCCTTCAATTATTAACTCTTCCTCTGGTTCGATCCCTTTTTCCTCCAGTGCCTGTTGATACCCTTTAAGCCTTGCTTGCCCCATCATTGGATCTTTCATTTTGCCTGTAATGATTCCTATTCGGAGATGGTTTTGATTAAGTAAAAAGTCAACAGCATCCTTTGCTGCTTTTTCGTTATTTATGGTTACAGACGGAATGCCTGGTGCCTTACCACCTATTAAAACCACAGGAATATCAGCACTTTCCATTTCTTTTCGCAATTCTTTCGACACGTGATTTCCCATGAAAATCAATCCGTCAATCTGTTTTTCTTCCAGTTCGGCAAAGTATTGCAATTCTTTCTCTTCGTTAAGGTCTGTGTTGCATAAAAAGATAGAGTATTCGTACATATTCGCAACATCCTCTATTCCCCTAACCACTTCCGGATAAAACTGATTAGCAATATCCGGCGTCATGATGCCAATCGATTTTGTATGCTTCACTTTCAAACTTCTAGCAATAGCATTAGGTCGATATCCCAGTTCTTCGATAGCATCCAGAACCTTTTCTTTTGTTTTTTGTTTAACCGGTTTGCTGCTATTAATCACTCTTGAAACTGTCGAAATCGAAACCCCGGCTTTTTGAGCAACATCTTTTATATTAAATTTCACTAAACTCCCTCTTTCTTTTGATCCTTCATCCTTAAAAAAAGAATCTATTCTTGTCAACAAACATTCTATTTTTCATCATGTTTTCAAAGCGATCCGCTGGTACAGCCGGGCTATAATAATATCCCTGGATCATATCGCATCCTACTTTTAGAAGGAAGTTTTTTTCTACTTCCTCCTCAACTCCTTCCGCTACAACTTCTATACCTAACTGTTGGCACATTCCAACCATTGCCGCTACGATGGTTTGCTTGTCTGCGTTTTTTTCAATTCCAGAAACAAAGGAACGATCAATTTTCAGTTTATCTACTGGTAATCTGCTTAAAAGTGCCAAAGATGAGTAGCCTGTCCCAAAATCATCCATAGCCACTCGGATACCTAATTTTTTAATTCTCTTTAAACTATTAATTGCATACTCAATATCCACCATAGCCGTATTCTCTGTTATCTCTAACTCCAACATAGCAGGATCTGCTTCTGTTTCCGACAGAATCCATTTAATTTGATCATAAAGATCTGACTGTTGAAATTGAATAGGCGACAAATTAAAAGAAATCAATGCTTCTTGAAATCCTTTCTGCTTCCATTTTTCACTTTGTGCAAATACTCGCTTCATTGTGTATATACCTAAAGGAACCATCAGCCCACTTTCTTCTGCCGCAGGTATAAAAGTTCCGGGAGGTATCTGCCCCTTAACAACATGTTTCCATCGCATCAAACTTTCGGCTCCTTTTATTTCTCCTGTGGCAAGCTGTACTTGAGGTTGATAGTACATTTCAAACTCATATTGCTCTAACCCTTTCCTAATATCATTTTCCATCTCAAGCCTCACAAGCGTTTCTTTGTGCATATCTTCTGAATACAGGCGATACCTATTCTTTCCAAACTTTTTAGCTTGAAACATAGCCATCTCAGCATGCATAATCATTTGATCCGGATTATCGCCATCTCCTGGAAATAATCCAATCCCAATACTTACGGTCATATATACTTCTTGATTTTCTACATAAAATGGTTTTTCCAATGATTTCAGAATTTTTTCAGCTACTACAACCGCTGCATTCACATTAGTCACTGGGTTCACTAAAATGGCAAATTCATCACCTACTAATCTTGAAATGGTGTCTCCTTCCCTCATAACCTTTCGCAACCTATTCGAAAAAGCTTCAATCAACTGATCTCCTGCTAAATGCCCTAAAGTATCATTAATTCTTCTAAATCGATCAATATTTAAAATAAACACGGCAAATATACTTTTCTGCGACTTAGCTCTTGCCATTGCTACCGCCATTCGGTCAATCAGCAAAAATCGGTTTGGAAGTCCCGTTAACGCATCATGATATTTTTGATACTCTAACTTTTCTTCTGTTTTGACTCTCTCTGTTAAATCATTAAAAATAGAAACATAGTATTCTGTCTGTTCTTCCTTATTACGAATGGCTGTTATTGTAAGTAATTCCGGATACACTTCTCCATTTTTTCTTCTATTCCATATTTCACCACTCCAAAACCCTTCTAATTGAATGCTTTTCCACATGTTTTCGTAAAAGTTTTTAGTATGTCGATCTGATTTTAAGATGCGAGGATTTTTACCAATCACTTCATCAGCCGAATAACCAGTTATATCTGTGAATGCCGGATTCACCCACTCTATTCTTCCACCTGCATCCGTAACAACTACTCCTTCGATGGTATTTTCTAAAATCGCTTCTGACATTTTTAATCGTTGAAAAACCTCTTTTGACCCTTGCAAATCTATGACTGTGCCAATGACCGCTTGGCTACCCTGATAACTAATAAGACTAGCCATTACTTGAACTTCTATTTGATAACCTTGCTTATGCAATCCTTTTATTGTGTAAGGAGCTACTTTTTCTCCTTCTAATCTTCTTCTTAGGTTTTCAAAGACTCTCTTTCGTTCTTTCGGTACAGCAATTTTATCCGCCGGTTCACCTATTAGTTCCTTAGACTCATATCCAAAAATACTAGCCAATCGGTCATTCACATATACATATGTTTCATTCTGGATAATATAAATACCTGCCAGGCTTGTTCCTACAAGTTCCTGGAATCCATGTTCCCATTCCGTAGCTTTATTTTCAAGATTTTTAACATAGGTGCAGTCTAAAAAATATCCTTCTATGTTAACAGGGTCGTCACCAACGTAGTGCACATTTCCGTATTCAGATATATGCCTTATTTCTCCTTTTTTAGCAATAATTCGATATTCGATTCTATATTGACTCTCTTTACTAGCAATAGTTTCTCTTATCCTGGTATTAATAATCGGATAATCATCAGGATGAACCATTTTTGAGTATATTGCATGATCATCTGATGCAATCTTCGCCTCATATCCAAACTGGTTGAAATTGTCTGATAGATATGAAAAACCAAAATTATGATTGATCCTTCTGATAAAGTAAACAGCAGGTCCATGAAAATGATTTTTTACAAGTGAGTTTCCCTCTATTGATGACATATATCGTCCCTCCTGCATATGCATACTCCTCTTGTCTTCACTATTTTATATAGATTGAATTGTAACATACTGTCTCAACCGCCGCAATGAAGAGACCGCCAATACCTTATTTATCTTCTAAAAAGATTTCTTTGAATAAACCCGTGCCCCCAATAGCATAAATATAAAAAACATCACTAATTTTACGGTTATTTTAAGCCATAGAGTAATGTTTCTTACATGATGTGGTTCTATAATACGCCTCACCACACCAACAACTTTACATGATTGAACCAATGTCGGATCTTCTACTCTATTAGCATCACCCATTGTAACAAAACTTACTTCACCAACGCTTCCATTGCTCCATTTTTCTATCCCCACCACTCGATGTGTTGTGCAAGGCTTTTGACTTCTATAGCATAAATAAGTAATGATTTCATCAATTTGTATCATTTCAGCTTCTTTTTCTTTCACAATGATCAAAGAGCCATTCATGATAGTTGGCTCCATACTACTTCCATGTACAACATACATTCGATACCCTAAAATGCTTGGTGGAATATCACTATATTGAACAGAAAAACCTTCTATTAACCCATAAATAAAAACAGAGAAGCATATGACCATCAATATTATCCAGCAATCATTTTGATAATGACCTTCCGGCCTTATTTTACTTAAGTTAGTATTCAACATAGACCTTCACCCTTCCATGTTAAATTAAATTATTTTTCCGAATATTTTCACTTTAATTATCTCATATTTATCTTTCCTTATCAACGAACAGGTGGTGACTTTTAATTATCACATTAAAAATACTAAAAATAATTGTAGACTTGAAATTTTTGGGGTATTTGATATGATATAAAGTGAGTGATTCATCTGAATCTTTAGATATCACTCTCTATTGACAAAATTCCTACACATGAGAGGTGATGCTTATACTAATTCACTAAACTCCGCAAGGTTTTTGTTCGCAGAAAATGTTCAAGCTTACTAAAAGGAGGGTAAAAAGTGGATTCATTAATTCAACTTAGCGATTTTATTGGTGGTATAGTATGGGGGCCTCCCTTCCTCATCCTACTAGTGGGTACGGGTCTTTATCTAACAATTCGTTTAGGATTTTTTCAATTTACTCATTTAGGTCATGCTTGGAAACACACCTTTGGTGGAATGTTTAGCAAAGATAAGGAGAAAGAAGAAGAAGGCGGTGCTATTACTTCTTTCCAATCTGTAAGTTCAGCAATGGCGGCAACTATTGGCGTCGGTAATATAGCCGGTGTTGCAACCGCTATTTATCTTGGTGGGCCGGGAGCTGTATTCTGGATGTGGCTATCCGCTTTAGTAGGAATGGCTACTAAGTTTGGCGAAGCATCATTAGGGGTAAAATTTCGAAATACCAACCCTGATGGCACCTACTCCGGGGGTGTTATGCAGTATATCGAAAACGGTCTGGGAGCAAGCTGGAAGTGGCTCGCGGTTCTATATGCTATCTTTGCCGGCCTTGCAGCTCTGGGGATCGGGAATATGGTTCAATCCAATACCGTAGCTACTGCAATGGTTGAGTTCGGAATTGCTCCTTGGGTAAGTGGTATTGTCATTGTTGTACTGGTGGGTCTTGTAACTCTAGGCGGCATTGAACGTATTGCTCAGACGGCTGAAAAAATTGTTCCAACAATGGCAGTGATCTACATTGTTGGCTCACTAATTATACTCATTCTAAATATCACTGCAATACCAGCTGCTTTAAGAGACATATTCTATTATGCTTTTAATCCATATGCTGCCGGTGCCGGTGGTGCTGGTGTAGCCGTTGCCAGTACTATTCGTTTCGGTATCGCTCGTGGAGTTTTTTCGAATGAAGCAGGCCTTGGTGGCGCATCAATTGTCCATGCACAGGCAAAAAACTCTCCAAGTCGTCAAGGTATGTGGGGAATCTGGGAAGTATTCATCGATACCATTGTTGTTTGCTCAATGACCGCTTTAGTCATATTAACAACTGGTGCTCTCGGAACCGGAGAAACAGGCGCTGATCTTACCACAGCCGCTTTTAACAAAGGGCTTCCGGGACCTGGAGGCTATATTATCCTGATTTCCATCGTATTTTTTGCTTATACCACGATGCTTACCTGGTGTTTTTATGGAGAAAAAAGCTGGGAGTATATTTTCGGCAGTAAAGTTGTTCTTCCTTACCGGGTTATGTTTCTGGCATTTCTATTCGTCGGCGCTGTCGGAGGATTAGAAGTTATCTGGGGTGTTGCTGATACATTGAATGGTCTGATGATTGCACCTAACTTAATTGCCATGATTTTACTGGCTGGTGTTCTTGCTAAAGAAAAGAACAACTATATGGATACCTACAATCTTAAAAAGGATAAGTAACACATTTCAAAAAGAAGAGCCCATTCTGCAGCGGGCTCTTCTTTTTTGGGCTTTTATTTAATTTTCTCTATTCTTATCATTGCCTCATAACCATTCAAACTCACCTTCTCAAAATCTGAATCTTCCTTTGTTTGTATCGTTTGTGCTAGCGTTTCCTCCTTAATATAGTTTTCCCATAAATGAACAGCTTTTTTCACTTCGTCCTCTGAATTAAAAAATATCTCAATCTGATCCATTACCTCATATCCGTTACTCTTTCTCAATTGTTGTATTTTAGAAACAAACTCTCTGGCAAGACCTTCATTTGTCAACGCTTCGGTTAAAGTTGTATCTAAGATAACAAAGCGATTGTTTTCCATTTCTACAGTGAATCCTTCTTTTGCCGTGATACCAATCATTACCAACTCTTTTGAAACATCTCTTGTCTCTCCATTTATTTCTAGCTCAATACTTTCTCCCGATTCTAGCTTAGGCGCTACCTCATTAGCATTTAATGCAGTCAAGGACTGCCCAAAGGCTTTAATGTTTTTTCCTAAAATTGGTCCCGCCACTTTAAAGTCAGGCTTTAAACTAAAATCCATATATTCGTTAAGATCTTTTTCAAATATAACTTCTTTGACATTGAGCTCTTCTTTTAGCAAGGGAATTAAATGCGTAATATCTTTTTCATATTTACCATCGATATGAATCTTTTGAAGTGGTTGACGAACTTTTAGCCTAGTCTTCTCTCTAGCAGCTCTTCCTAAGGTTACCAGATCTCGGACAAGATCCATTCTCTCTTCTACTTTTTTATCAATTAAAGAGTTATCTGCTACTGGCAAGTAGGAAGTATGGACCGATTCGTCTCCTGTCAGGTTTTGGTATAACTCTTCTGTAACAAAGGGAGCAAAGGGCGCTGATAGCTGTATAACACCTACCAAAACTTCATAAGTTGTATTGTATACCGCTTTTTTATCTTCACTTAAATCCGAAGCCCAGAATCGCCTCCTAGCTCTTCGAATATACCAGTTAGAGAAGTCTTCATTAACAAAGTCCTGAATTTTTCTCACGGCTTTGGTTAAATCATAAACGTCCATCTCTTTTCGAACGTCTTCAACCAGATGATGATATTTTGATATAATCCAACGATCCAGCTCCGGTCTGTTTTCTTCAGGAATATCAAAACTCCTTGGATTGATGTTGTCTGTATTGGCATATAAGGTGAAAAAACTATAGATATTTTCCAGTGTTGAAAAAAACTTACTCTTTACTTCTTTCAGCCCCTCAATATCAAAGCGAGTGGGTGTCCAAGCCGGAGAAACATATAGCAAGTACCAACGTAAAATATCTGCTCCAAACCGGTCAAACAATTCAAATGGATCTACTGTATTCCCTTTTGACTTAGACATCTTTTGGCCTTCTTTATCCAGAATCAAATCATTTACAAGCACATTCTTATAAGGCGCTGTCCCTTTTACAAAACTTGATATGGCGAGCAAGGAATAGAACCAGCCTCTTGTCTGATCGATCCCTTCACAAATAAAATCGGCAGGAAATAACTTTTCATCAAATTCCGCTTCATTTTCGAAAGGATAATGCTGCTGTGCAAATGGCATTGAGCCACTATCAAACCAGCAGTCGATTACTTCAGGTACACGTTTCATTTCACCCTTACATTCTCCACACTTAAGATACACTTCATCAACATAAGGACGATGTAGTTCAATGGTTTCACTGATTTCCGTCATAGAATTTTCCACAAGTTCTTTTCTGGACCCAATAGATCTTTTAGCACCACATTCACAAACCCATATATTTAGCGGCGTTCCCCAATATCGATTTCTAGAAATAGCCCAGTCATTCAGATTCTCTAACCAGTTACCAAATCGTTTTTCTCCCACAAAATCCGGATACCAGTTAACGGCATTGTTGTTTTCTATTAACTGATCTTTAATTTTAGTCATTTCGATGTACCAGCTTGGCTTTCCATAATAAAGCAAGGGGGTGGAACACCTCCAGCAATGCGGATAATTATGTGCCAGTCTCTCTTTTTGGAATAGCTTCCCTTCCGATCTGAGCCACTTTACAATGTCAGGATCAGCATCTATGACAAATTGTCCTTTCCAGGGAGTTGCTGTATACTTCCCTTCCTGATCAACAGGTTGCAGCACTGGTAATCCATACGCTCGTCCTGTATGATAGTCATCCTCTCCGAAAGCGGGGGCCATGTGTACAATACCTGTTCCGTCGTCAGTAGTAACAAAGTCTCCAAGGGTTACAAAAAAAGCTTTTTTATCTGGTTGAACAAAGGGCATTAATTGTTCATATTCAATGTATTCCAATTCTTTACCCTTCAATTCTTGTATTACTTCGTACTCTTCTCCGATTACTTTTCCTACTAGGCTTTTTGCAACATAATAAATATTTCCTTCTGACTTCACCTTTAAATAATCTGTCTCTGGATTCACACATAAGGCGACATTAGAGGCAAGTGTCCAAGGTGTCGTTGTCCATACTAAAAAATATTCCTCTTTATCTTTTCGCTTGAAGGCTACTGTAACGGTTTCGCTTTTTATCTCTTTGTATCCTAAAGAAACTTCATGTGATGCAAGACCTGTGCCGCATCGTGGACAGTATGGAAGAATTTTATGACCATCATAGATATAGCCTTCTTCAAAAAATTTATTCAGGATCCACCATACTGACTCGATATAGTTATTATCCAATGTAATATAGGGATGATCCATATCGATGGCATACCCCATGCGCCTTGTCATTTCTCGCCACTGCTTTTCATAAGAGAATACGGATTCACGACACTTTTCATTAAATTCAGCAATACCATACTCTTCTATTTCTTGCTTACTACTTAAATTCAGCTGTTTTTCAACTTCTATTTCTACTGGTAGTCCATGTGTATCCCACCCTGCTTTTCTGCGAACTTGTTTTCCAAGCATTGTATGGTACCGACACACAGAATCTTTTAATGTTCGTGAAATAACATGATGAATACCTGGCTTTCCATTTGCTGTAGGTGGTCCTTCATAAAAAACAAAAGAGTCCTTCCCTTCACGACTGGTGATACTTTTTTCCAGTATCTTCGCTTCATCCCAGTACTGATTAATCTTGTTTTCTCTTTCAGCCACCGGTATCTGAGATAATTCCTTAAATTGACACATCAAGCTCATCCTTTCTCAGTTCATTTATTTCGTTCTTAAGAAGCAAAAAATCCCTGAGCTAAGCGCCCAGGGACGATTGTCAATCGCGGTACCACCCTGATTACAGTTCAAAAACTGTCTCTCAATGCCGTTATCGCCGGCTTACGAAAGCTCTTACATTTTTCAGAGCTTCAACTCCAAGGTGATCCATGCAAAGCTTTGTATGAACCTTTCAGCCCAGGGTTCATTCTCTGCTCACAAAATTCTTTGCAACGTCCTTATCATCGTTCTACTAATGATGTTTACCAATTATATCGATATATTCTTTTTAAGTCAAGTTACTGAACACAGAAATGACTTCTAAAAAATCCAACATTAATTTATCGTAAAAAAGTATTGTTTATTTATGCGTATCTGTCATCCATCGGCAAGCTGAAAAAGAACCTCGAACCTTCGTTCACAACACTATCAACCCATATTTCTCCCTGGTGACCATCGACAATACGCTTTGCTATTGCCAGACCTAAACCTGTGCTTTTTTCATTTTCTGTTGGCCTGGTGCTAAGTTTACTAAACTCAGAAAACACCTGGTCAATTTCATCCATTGGAATTCCAGGCCCTTCATCTGAAACACATGTTAGGAGATATCGATCACGCTGTGTTACTTTAACACATATTTTTGTTTCTTTATAAGAAAACTTGATGGCATTCCCTATTAAATTATTAACAACTTGCATGATCTTGTTTCGATCATAGTAAAGCATTAAAGGTTTATCCGATAAAATCAGTTCCATTTTAATATCTTTTTTTACAGCTAATGGTTGATTAATCATAACACTTTCTCTTATCGTTTCTGCATAGTCATGGTAACCTATATTTAATTCCAGCTTTCCACTTTCAATACGGCTAATTTCAAGCAAATCATCTACCAAACGACTCATGTATTCACTAACCTCATAAATATCCTTCAAAAACAACCGTTGTTCATCAGTCATTTTATCTGAATCATCCAGTAAAAACCACGACACGTTCTGGATCGCACTGATAGGATTTCGCAAATCATGTGTGACTGTTCCAAGAAATTTATTTTTTAATAATATGGCTTCTTTTAATTCACGCCGTTGTTCTTCAATTTCCGTTATATCATCTACTACCACCATAACCATGCTCTTTTTTTCATAATATATATGCCGCGTAGTAAACACAAAAGTTTTCTCTACTTTTTTGCCATTTATATATAAGTGGCGAGTTACTTTCTCTTTATAAGTAGGTATTTGATGTTTAAGAACTTTAAAAAGTCCTTTCCTAAAATCACATAAATCACAGAAAGAAGTATGCTGACAATTCTTGTTTTCTTCAATAGCATGACTGCAGTTTATAGCATTCCCAAATATTTGATGCGTCATATTTTTAATATCTTTTCCGAAAGACTCTTCCACCGCACCATTAACACACTGGATTCTTAACTGCTGATCCAGTATAAATATTAGCGAAGTTATGTGATTTAAAAGTGTATTTAGAAATTCGTTTGATTCTTTCAATTGATTCAGATCAACTTTCATTCAATAACTCCTTTTCACATTTCTTCTAGCTAATTTTTTGAATAACATACCTCGTCTACAAAATTGTATGGTCACTCAGTAAATCTCTCAACAATCCGTTTTCGATACATTTTATCACTGGCCTTGTAGGATAGCCATCATGTAAACGGATAACAATCCCTATTTCTCCGTTGTTCAATCTAACCTTAGTACCTAAAGGATATCTACCAGTTCAAGTACTAAGCAAGGGATAGGGCTATTTCCATCATATCGTTGAAGGTCTTTTGCCGCTCTTCCGACGTAGTTTGTTCCCCGGTAATAAAATGATCACTAACCGTTAAAACAGATAGGGCTTTAACACCATATTTCGCTGCCAATGAGTATAGTTCTGCCGTTTCCATCTCAACTGCTAACACGCCATAAGAAGCCCACATTTTCCATTCTTCAGGATCTTCATGGTAAAAGTTGTCTGAGGTCAACACCGAACCTACTTTAGGATCCAATCCTTTTGTTCTAGCTGTTTCAACTGCCTTTTCTAGCAAACTAAAGTTTGCTGTTGGCGCAAAATTTCGTTGCGGAAATCGTATGTTATTAACATTAGAATCTGTATTCGCACTCATGGCAATAATAATATCACGAATCGCTACCTCTTCCTGTAACGATCCACAACTTCCAATTCGAATTAAATTTTTAACGTTATACTCTCGTATCAGCTCGTTTACATAGATTGATATCGAAGGAATTCCCATTCCTGTACCACTAACAGACACCCTTTTTCCCTTATAGTAACCTGTAAATCCATACATTCCTCTTACTTCATTGAAGCAAACAGCTTCTTCTAAATAATTATCTGCAATATGCTTTGCTCTCAAAGGGTCTCCTGGCAATAAAATTGTTTCGGCAACTTCACCTGGTTTCGCTGAAATATGAATACTCATCAATTGACACTCCTATTCCTATGAAAATTTAGATAATACTTACCGCAGAAATTAATGCGGCGAAGGTGGAAAAGATCATCATAACCGCAACAATAATGGCAATCATTTTCCTGACTCTAGCGGGCAATTTCACCACTCCTCTTAATTCTTTTTAATAATCCTTTCTGCTAAATTATTCTATCATATTTCGCTGCTGTTTCAAACTGAAACAAACTTGAATTCAATTTGATCCGTATTTATAAAAAAGGCTTCATCTCATCCTTTATTGATGCAAACCCTCTCGGTTTTTTCATCATAAAACCTAGCAACAATGCCTGTTTCAGGAGTTTCTAGTAAAAGATTAATCGGTTTTTCAACTGGAAAGTACATAATGGGTTCATTCTTTTTTCTCCCCATCGGCAACACATGCTCCGACTGATAGGAGACCACCAGTTTTATTTTTTTCTTGCTTCTCTGCTGATAATATGCTGCATATGCCTCCAGACTAGTTGCTTCATAAATCATTGTTGAGGAATGTTCCATCGCTTTACTGCCATATAAATAATTTAACAAATCGATAAAATAATATTTATCGTCTTGTTTAACATAGTTAAACACATGCCCTCCTTCTTCATCACTGCAAGCAATAAATCCCACCTCTGTATACTTTCCTTTTAGCAAATAATTAAGTAGGCTTGACAGGGCACCACAATTCCCTTCATTAGCCATGATTGCTTCTGGTCCTGTGAGGTTGTAATGCCATATCATTGGCGGCTGACAAATCCTAATATCTCCAATTTTAGGTCTAAAAAAAGAGGCTCTTACATAAAAAATCGTTTCCAGCACCGTATGTATATTTTCCCTAAGAAATGCTGGATCTTTTGGAAATCGACGCATTTCATTGATGCTATATCTGCTATTTCCAAGGCATTCTGGAGAAACATGATATACTCCGGGGGCTACTTTCGATAGCCATCTCAATAATAGTTTTGTCATGCTTGAATTACCTAACATCGATTTCATTCGTATCGCCTCATTCATCAAAATAGTTTACGCATTCCTAGCTTATTGACATTAACTACCCATTCTATTTTGAATATATTCTTCAATGTTTACGTTTGAAAGAAAAAAACCGCCTTATACAGGGCGGCTGATCGTTTTTCTTAATGGATGGTTCTATCTCCATCATTTTTCTGGTCCGGAAACTCTTCTTCCATCCATTCATCCAACATATATTGAATTTCCAAACTGTATATTGAACCTTTCGCCACCTTCTTAGCTTCTTCATCAAAAAGATCCAAAAGCTTTTCAGCTTCATCTTCTGTAATTTTGCAGCTAATTTCATGGATTTTTTCTTTAATCCTTTCTCGATTTCTTCTTTCCACGGAACATCCTCCCTTCTATTCATCAAAATTCATAAATTTTACCCTTTATTGAATAACACTCATGATCGATTAAACCAAATAATGCATAAATCTGGTCGCTACAGTAAAATATATAGTTAACCCGACAATGTCATTAACAGTCGTTATAAACGGTCCGGATGCTACCGCCGGATCTATTTTCAGCTTTGTCATTATCAATGGTACTACCGTTCCTGCCAAAGTAGCAACAAATAGTGTAATGGACAAGGAGAGTCCTATTACAAAACCAAGCATCATACTTCTTTGCCATAAAGCAGCAATAATACTGATCAAAACACCATTTACTATTCCTATTATTACTCCTACAATCGCTTCTCTTTTTAGTAACTTCCAGACGTTTTTTCCAGAAAACTGACCCATCGTTAAGCCACGCACAACCACCGCCAGTGATTGTGTCCCTGTATTTCCAGCCATATCTGCAATCATAGGAATAAATACAGCCAAAACAACTACGGCATCTAACGTTTCTTCAAACCGATCAATAATATTACCTGCTAAAACCCCTACTCCGAGTAACAATACCAGCCATGGGATTCTGTTCATTGAAGCTTTAATTGGTCCTATGCTAAGATCCTGAAGGCCATCTTCAGAACCCGAAATACCACCAAATTTCATCATGTCTTCCGATGCTTCTTCTTCAATTACTTCAATAGCATCGTCTACTGTAACAACTCCTACCATTTTTTCACCTTTTATAACAGGCAATGCCAAAAACCCGTAGTTCCCCATTGTTTTGGCCACTTCTTCCTGATCCATGTCAACAGGAACAGAAACGACCCGTTCAGACATTATATCTTCCACCATCGTTTCAGGATTTGCTACAATCAGCTCCCGTAAGGAAACAACTCCTATAAGTCTATGGCTATCATCCACCACAAATAAATAGTAGATCGATTCAGCATCAGGTGCTAAATTTCTCAATCTGCTTATCGCTCTTTCTACTGTATCATATTGATAAAGAAAAAAGTAATCTATGGTCATCAAACCACCAGCAGTATTATCTGGATATCTTAAAAGCTGACGAATGTCACTCGCTATCTCTTGATCTAACTTGCTTAGAATCTCTTCTTTTTCCGCTTCATTTAATTCTCCCAAATAATCTGCAGCATCGTCAGGAGCCATCCGTTCAATAATTCGAGCACCTCGAACAAGGCCTATCGTCTCCAACAAAGATTGCTGTTCTTCGTGATCCAATTCTTCCAGAATATCAGCAAGCTCTTCATCCGTTAGCTTTGAAAATATCTTTCTTTCTTCTTCATCAAGATTTAATAGGGCTTGCGCCATATCATAGGGATGTATCTCGTCCAGAATATGGCGCAAGGTTTCTGCATCTTCATTCCGAATCGCTTCAACAATTTCATTATTTAACTCCTCGCTTAACCCTGGCATCCGATCCCTCCCATCTTAAAATTATCTAAAATATAACATACATGTTTCTACTGGTCAACGGACAGACAAAGATATGGTCAATCGTTAATCGATTTCTTGTTCCTGAAAATCAGTCAAGGATAATTGAAATCTTTCAAACAGCCTTAAAGTGGCATGAATCGGCAATCCTACAACGTTGTAGTAACAGCCCTCTATTGACTTAACCAGTAAAGCTCCTTCTTCTTGAATCGCATAACCTCCCGCTTTATCATCATAATGAGCGTTTTTTAAGTACCAGTCCATTTCTTGTTCATTAAGAAGTCTAAACAAAACCTTTGTACATTCCACCGTAGTTTCTGCTTGGCAAGTGCTAGTGTTTATCATAGTCACAGCTGTCATCACTTGATGCATCTTCCCAGAAAAAGCCGCTAACATTTCTTTCATTTCTTCTTCATTGTTCGGTTTCCCATATATTATATTGCTCTGAACAACAACCGTATCAGCACCTAATACCAATTTTTTTTCATTCCAATGTTTTTTTGCCACCTCATTTGCCTTTTCGTAACTCAAAAGTCTAATTCTTTCACTAATTGAACGACAGGCATTTTTTTCTATTATCTCATTTTCATTCACATCACTTTTCTCAACGCTGTGGACAATTTTCAGTTTACTCAGTATTTCTTGACGCCTGGGTGACTGTGAAGCTAGTATCAGTTTCATCTTATCCCTCTTCCATCTAAATGTTTTTCCAATAGATACCAAGTTCTCAACCTGTTCATTTGAATTTTTTCTGTTATAATTATAGATATCAAAACCATAGAAGTCAAAGGGGGATTTTCATGCCAACCAATGTTCGACGCATTTTTGTCGAAAAGAAACCAGCTTTCCAATTGGAAGCAAATAGATTGTTGAAAGATTTGCGAGAGAGCTTATCCATAAGCTCATTAAATACGCTTCGGATCTTAAATCGCTATGATATCGAAGGAATTTCCGACTCAGATTTTGAAAAAGCAAAAGGAATGATCTTTTCAGAACCCCCAGTGGATGATGTGTATGACGAAACATTCAATTTCAACGATGCTTCTACTGTCTTTGCAACAGAGCTGATCCCCGGTCAGTACGACCAGCGAGCTGATTCAGCTGAGCAATGTATTCAGTTATCTACAAAGGATCATCGACCAAATGTTGCTGTTGCTAAGGTATATGTTTTATATGGTGAATTGAGCCAAAGTGAAATAGTGTCTATCAAAAATTATCTAATCAATCCTATTGAATCCAGAGAAGCTTCATTAAAAAAACCGCTAACGCTTACGATGGATATGCCAAACCCTAAGCCAGTAAAAGTAATCGATGGATTTATTCAATTCACACCAAAGGAACTACATAGTTTAAGTGAGGAAATGGGTATGGCTATGAGTCATGAAGACTTGCTCTACTGTCAAAACTATTTCCGTAGTGAAGAAAAAAGAGATCCCAGTATTACTGAACTTAAAATGATTGACACGTACTGGTCCGACCATTGTCGTCATACTACTTTTATGACTAAAATCGATCATGTTGATTTCGAAGAAAGCCCATTGACCAATCCCATCAAAAATACCTATCATCAGTACTTAAATAACCGCAAAAAAGTCTATGGTGAAAGACTGGAGGAAAAATATCCCTGCTTAATGGATCTGGCAACCCTTTCCATGAAAGCCTTGCGAAAAGAAGGATTGTTGGACGACTTGGAAGTATCCGAAGAAATAAATGCTTGTAGCATTCATGTACCAGTTATCGTTGATGGAAATACAGAAGAATGGTTGGTAATGTTTAAAAACGAAACCCATAACCATCCCACCGAAATTGAACCTTTTGGTGGTGCCGCAACTTGTCTGGGTGGGGCCATTCGCGACCCACTGTCCGGTCGCTCTTATGTGTATCAGGCTATGAGAATTAGCGGCTCTGGTGATCCACTATCCCCTATCTCCGATACCATACCAGGTAAACTGCCACAAAAGAAAATCACTCAGGAAGCTGCCAACGGGTATAGCTCTTATGGAAACCAAATCGGCCTTGCAACGGGCCATGTTCGAGAAATATATCACCCCGGATATGTAGCCAAAAGAATGGAGCTAGGTGCTGTGATTGCCGCCGCACCCAAAAGCCATGTTTTACGAAAATCCCCTTCACCTGGTGATGTTATTATATTAGTTGGTGGTCGAACAGGACGGGATGGTTGCGGAGGAGCCACCGGATCATCAAAAGAACATGACGAACATTCTCTCGCCAATTGTGGTGCCGAAGTTCAAAAAGGAAACGCTCCAACAGAGCGAAAAATCCAAAAACTCTTTAGAAACCCTAAGGTGAGTACACTTATTAAAAAATGTAACGATTTTGGAGCAGGTGGCGTTGCTGTTGCTATTGGAGAACTAGCCGATGGACTCGACATCGATCTGGATCAAGTGCCTAAAAAATACGAAGGGTTAGATGGAACCGAACTGGCTATCTCTGAGTCACAGGAAAGAATGGCCGTTGTGTTGGATCCAAAAAATGTTGATATTTTCATTGAAGAATCAGCAAAAGAAAACCTGGAAGCTACTCCTGTTGCCATTGTAACTGATACAAGACGACTTACGATGAAATGGAGAAAGGATACCATTGTAAATCTTTCACGAGATTTTCTCGACACAAACGGTGTCAAACAACAGGTTTCTATGAAGATTAGCGCCCCAAATCCAGAGAAAAACCCCTTGCTCTCTATGCCGGTATCCATTCATTCATCCTTAACTAACGAAAAGCTCGAGTGGGAAAGTGTATGGAAAACCAATCTGGAAGATTTAAACGTATGTAGTCAAAAGGGATTAATCGAAAAGTTCGATAACTCCGTAGGTGCCGCTACAACAATAATGCCTTTAGGCGGTAAAAATCAACTAACACCTGCTGAAGGAATGTCCGCAAAGATACCTGTGCTACATGGAGAGACCTCCACAGCAACGATTATGACAGCAGGCTTCAATCCTTTTGTTTCTTCTTGGAGTCCTTATCATGGTGGTTTTCTAGCTGTTATTGAATCACTTTCTAGGTTAGTAGCTATGGGGGGGGACTTCTCAAAATCCAGGCTTACTTTGCAGGAGTATTTCGAAAAACCAGGAAATGATCCAGAACGTTGGGGAAAACCAATGGCTGCATTACTCGGTGCTTACGCGGTACAAAGCCAGTTATCCATTCCAGCCATCGGAGGAAAAGATAGCATGTCCGGTACCTTTAAAGATATGGATGTACCGCCTACCTTGGTCTCTTTTGCTGTGGATGCACAAGAAGCTCAACATATTATATCACCAGAGTTTAAGGATAGTTCAAAACCAGTAATGCTAACTAGAGCAGAGTATTCCGATACATCGCTTCCAAATTTGGATCAGCTGCAAACCATCTACTCCACTATTCACTCTATGATAAAAAATGGAGAAATCGTTTCAGCTAAAACCGTTGGTGTCGGCGGTGTTGCTGCAACCGTCTCTCAAATGTGTTTTGGTAACGATATAGGGTTTTCTTTTCACGATCCCATCCCCTTATCACCAAAAGAATTATGGTTAGCAGATCCAGCAAGCTTCATTTTAGAAATGAAAGACGAAGCGGCTGCCGAAAAGTTGTTTCATCTGATTCCAACTTATCATCTTGGTCAAACAAGCACAGAGAAAACCATCAATATAAAAGGAACCAAAATGGACTTAGAAAACTTGAAACATTCATGGGAAAAAACATTAGAGCCAATTTTTCCAACCAAATTTAATTCACCTAAAGATACTCTATCCATTCCTTCCTACCAGCCAAAAAATCGGATAAAACCAAGAGTAGCTTATGCTAAACCTAGAGCTGTCATTCCCATATTCCCAGGTACAAACAGCGAGTACGACACCGCTCTGGCTTTAGAAAAAGCAGGTGGCCTTTCAGAGTCAATTATCATCCGAAACCTTTCTTCCAGAGATATCGAAGAAAGTGTAGAAAGAATGGTTCAGGGGATTCAAAATTCCCAAATGGTTATTATTCCCGGTGGTTTTAGTGCTGGCGACGAACCAGATGGTTCAGGAAAGTTCATCAATGTATTTTTTAGAAATCCACGTATTCAAGAATCTATCCATGAACTATTAAAGAACCGTGACGGATTAATGTTGGGCATATGTAACGGGTTTCAAGCTTTAATAAAGCTAGGATTAGTACCTTTTGGTGAGATCAGACCTTTAGACGCTCATTCGCCTACACTAACCTTTAACGAGATTGGCCGTCATGTATCCTGTATGGTGAATACTCGCATTAGCTCTACTTTAACACCCTGGTTTTCTCTGATGGAAGTTGGTGATGTTCATACACTACCAGTATCTCATGGAGAAGGACGCTTTATTGCTAGTGAAAAAGATCTTTCTGCTTGGATAGAAGCAGGTCAAATCACGACTCAATATGTCAACGACAAAGGTCATCCATCCATGAATATAGCTTTTAATCCAAATGGTTCCTTTCATGCAGTAGAATCTCTTTGCAGTCCAGATGGAAGAGTGTTAGGAAAAATGGCTCATACAGAAAGAACCGGAATTCATGTCGCTAAGAACATCCCTGGGAATAAACATCAAAGATTATTTGAATCTGGAGTTTACTATTATAAATAAACCTTATGGTAAGGGGGATCCTATGTCAAAAAAATGGTTTTATGAAAAGCACAGTCCATCAACCGTTTATGGGTATGAAGTATCACCTGTTTACGAAGAAAAGACTAAATTTCAGCATTTACAAATTGCTGACAATGAACATTTTGGAAGAATGCTTATTTTAGATGAAGTTGTGCAGACAACTGAAAAAGAAGAGTTTATTTATCACGAAATGATGAGCCACCTTCCTATCATGGCATTAAATCGACCAGTTCAATCGATTCTGATCATTGGTGGTGGTGACGGTGGAATTCTCAAACAATGTCTAAAACACGAAAGCTTAAAACGGATTACGATGGTGGATATTGATCAACGAGTAATTGAAATAAGTAAGGAAATGCTCTTCTTTTCCGATGCTTTTGATGATCCCAGGTTTGAACTTATTGTTGGTGATGGTGCGGCCTATGTCGCTGGTGAAATTGCTCAAAGTCGAAAATTCGATGTCATCATCGTCGATTCTCCAGACCCTATCGGTCCAGCTAAAATTTTATTTGAAATGCCTTTTTATCAGGATATCCGGAAGTGTCTAAATGATGATGGTGTAATGGTCCGACAAGCTGGTGTACCCGTGTTTCAAGCTCCAGAATTGAAAGAAGCTGTCGAGAGAGTTGCACGGTGCTTTCCAAAAGTAGAAGTGTACAGAGGAGTCGTTCCTGTTTATGGAGGAGATATGGCTTTTGTTATTGCCTCCGCTGATGGTCACAGTTGTAAAACTCCAAGAACTAAATTTACTGGTAATTATTATAATAAGCCATTTCATCAAGCTGCCTTTTCACTTCCTACTTGGTGGTATGATTTAACCGGCCTTACCATGGATGAATAAAGGAAAGGGGCATTCATTTGACTAAAAAAGAAAATGGTAATAAAGATCAACGAATGGCTTTATTAATAGACGGAGATAATGCTCAACCTTCTTTAATCGCTAAAATGCTAACAGAAGCTGGTAAATATGGCGCTGTTACTATTAAACGGATTTATGGAGATTGGACAACTCCTGAAATGAAAAGTTGGAAAGAGTCTTTAAATAACCATGCTTTCCAGCCAATTCAACAGTTTCGTTATACTGTTGGTAAAAACGCAACTGATAGCGCTCTAATTATTGATGCAATGGATATACTCCACGGCAGATTAGTGGACGGATTTGCCATTGTGTCCAGCGATAGCGATTATACTCGTTTAGCTACTCGCATACGAGAGAACGGTACTTTTGTGATGGGAATTGGCGAACAAAAAACACCGAAAGCTTTCGTAAATGCATGCGACATCTTTATCTATACTGAAAACATCGCTCCAAAAGACTCAAAATCAACGAGTAAATCATCTAATAATCGAAAAAAAGAGAAAACAAAAGACTCTGTTTTAATGGATTTATTAAAAGAAGCCTACGAAATGGTTGTTCAGGAAGATGGATGGACTCATCTCGGCTCTCTGGGAAAAGCATTGTTGCAGCTTGATCCTGGTTTTGATCCAAGAAGTTATGGGTTTCGTCAGCTTTCACAACTGATTGAAGCCTTCCCAAAATATTTTCAGCTTAAAAGAATGGATGATGTTGGCCCCAGTAGTGTCTATGTTAAATTAATCGAGTAAAAGAAAGCTGACAGCTTCGCTGTCAGCTTTTTCACTCTTATGCAGTAACTCTTCCTATCTATTTTTATCCAAAGCTTCACGTAATGTAGCAATAAAGTCGATGGTCTTCACGAAGCCCTTATTTCTTTTTACATCTTCTTCCACCTTTTCCATTAATGAGCTCCCTATGATGAACCCATCTGCCAACTCGCGAATTTCCATCACCATTTCCGGAGACGATATCCCAAAACCAAGTGCTGTCGGACAGTTTGTTTCCTGTCTTACCTGAGTCATAAATGTTTCCAGCCCCTCATCCAAGGTATTTCTAGCTCCTGTAACTCCTTTAGAAGCAATGCAGTACAGGAAACCATCTGCATCTTTTGCAATAGTGCGCACACGTTCACCAGAAGTTGGTGCTACCAATCGTATCTCAGTGATTGGTAAGGGCGAAAGGGCAAACCCATCATAAAATCTAGCTTCTTTAGGCAGATCAGGAATGATTACGCCATCTAACCCCGCTTTTTTAGCACATTTCCCAAAATCATCCCATCCATATTGAAGTAAGCTATTCACATAAACAAGCCCTACCAATGGTACTTCTGTCTTTTGTCTAATGCTCTCTATCAGTTTCAAATACTGATCCATATCCATTCCCTTTTCTATCGCTTTTTTCGCAGAACGTTGTAGAACAGGCCCATCGGCTAACGGGTCAGAGTAAGGCAGACCCAGTTCGATAATATCAGCACCAGCTTTCTCCAGTTCCAAAACCAGTTTGATCGTTGTATTTATATCCGGATCTCCCGCCATTATAAATGGAATAAGTGCTTTTTTCTTATCCTCTTTCAAAGACATAAATTTTGTATTAATTCTTGTCATTCTGCTCCCCACTTTCCATAATAGTATGAATATCCTTATCGCCTCTTCCAGACAAGTTCATAATAATAATCTGTTCCTTATCCATCAATGGCGCCATTTTTATCACCTGGGCTAAGGCATGAGAACTTTCTAACGCTGGTATAATCCCTTCTAGCTGCGTCATTAAGTGAAATGCCTGAACGGCTTCCTGATCTGTAACAGCTTCATAAGAAGCTCTTTTGGATTCAAATAGATAGGCATGTTCTGGCCCAACTCCTGGATAATCAAGGCCTGCTGATATGGAATGAACTGGTTCAATCCCCCCATCCTTATTTTGCATCAGGTACGTCAACATCCCATGAATCACCCCTATGCTTCCACGATTAAGAGCCGCTGCATGCTGCTTGCTATCCAACCCCAGCCCTCCTGCTTCTACTCCTATCATACGAACCTGAGAATCTTCGATAAAGGGATGAAACAGTCCAATAGCATTACTGCCACCACCAACGCAAGCCACTACCGCATCAGGCAGACGGTTTTCCAATTGTACTATTTGTTTTCTGGCTTCCAGACCAATCACTCGCTGAAAATTTCTAACCATAACAGGATAAGGATGAGGCCCCACAACAGAACCAATGATATAGTGCGTATCTTCCACCCGAGCAATCCATTCTCGGATGGCTTCATTGGTAGCATCTTTCAATGTCCCTGTCCCCGAATCCACAGCATGTACTTTTGCCCCTAAGAGTTTCATTTTATAGACATTCTGAGCCTGTCTTCGTATGTCTTCCGCACCCATAAAAACATCACACTCAAGACCTAGCTTTGCACTGATAGTTGCCGATGCAACACCATGCTGCCCAGCTCCGGTTTCTGCAATAACCCTTTTCTTCCCCATTTTTTTAGCTAGTAAAGCTTGTCCGATCACGTTATTAATTTTATGAGAACCCGTATGATTCAAGTCTTCTCTCTTAAGGTATATTTTCGCACCACATAAATGATTTGTTAGGTTTTCTGCAAAGTATAAAGGAGTTTCACGTCCAGCATATTCCTTCAAGAGCCTGTTAAGCTCATTTGAAAACGAGCTGTCTTCATAGGCTTTCTTTAACGCTTCTTCTAATTCCATCAATGCACTCATTAACACTTCCGGTGCATATTGGCCACCAAAAATACCAAACCGATCTTCCAACTCAACGATTTTTTTTGTTTTTTCTAGACTCATCGCCATTTTTACCACTCCCTATATTATCTTATTTTTTCTTGCATTCACTTTTGTTTTCTCCTTATTTGATTAATCAATTCCAGAACCTTGTTCTCATTTTTTCTTCCCTGTACTTCCACTCCACTGCTAACATCCAAGACATCTGGTTTCACCATTTTAATAGCTTCTTCTACATTTTCTATTTTTAGTCCACCAGCCAGTATCAGCTTACCTTCTACAGAAATATGTTGAGCCCATTCCCATGGAAACGTAATCCCATTTCCACCTTTCAGTGGTCCTGCTGCATCTACCAAATATCCATCTACCTGATAGTCCTTTATCTTCTCCAAATCAAACTGTGTTCGGATCGTAAAACTTTTCCAAACTTTATATCCCTCTTGCTTAATACACCTACAATACTCCGGACTTTCATCTCCATGAAGTTGAATAATATCAAGAGGTACCCCAGCCGCTTGTTTCAGCAGTTCATCTGTTTTCATGTCTACAAACACACCAACACGATTAATCTTCGCATTTACTGCTTTCGATAAGCTTATCGCCTGTTCCAAAGATACTTTTCTTTTGCTGGGAGCAAAAACAAACCCTATATAGTCTGGCATCCCCTTTTGAATTCCTATCAATTCTTCCGGCTTACTAATACCACATATCTTCACCTGAGTCATAAGGCTTCCCCTTTTAAGTTCCGAAGTGCCTCTCCCGGTGAATTTTGTCTCACAAGACTTTCACCCACTAATACCCCTGTAGCACCCCATCTTTTAACGTTATGACAATCCGCACTGTTCTTGATACCACTTTCACTAATAATCGGAATATTAGACGGAACATGAGGACATAACTTCTCCGTTATCCGAAGGTCTACTTCCATCGATTTAAGATCCCGATTGTTAATCCCTATATAGTCTTCCCCTTTTTTAAGATCTAAGCTTTTTAGTCGTTCCAGTTCTTCTCTGTTATGAACTTCCAGCAAACACTGTAAACCCATACGTTTTGCTTCTTGATGAAAAACGACTAATTCTTTATGATTCAAAGCAGCCATTATTAATAATATGATATCTGCCCCCATGTGCTTGCTTTGATAAATCTGATAAAGACTAATGATGAAATCTTTTCTAAGCACAGGTAATCTTACAACGTCTTTAACCGCTAAAAAATCCTTAATCGAACCATGAAAAAAATCAGTTTCTGTTAATACAGAAATTGCCGCCGCACCAGCTTCTTGATATTCCTTTGCCACTTTTGCAGGGTTTTTTATATTTCTCAATGTTCCTTTTGAAGGAGATGCTCTTTTAATCTCCGCAACAATTGCCGGCATTTCCCCCTGAGATTTTTCTATTAAATGTGGAAGTAATTCTACCGTTTTTGCAACATCTGTTTCTTTTTCTTCCATTTCTTTGCGTAGTATATGCTCCGGTAACAGATTCTGTTGAACCTGAAGATTTTTTTTAGCAGTATCAAGAATTTTACTCAGCATACCCTATTCTCCACCTTTTCTTTATTTGATCTTATCAGTTTATAAAAATCAAATGCCCGGCCATCATCAATTATTTCAGCCGCCTTCAGAACACCTTCTTGCATATTCCTTGCCACTCCTGCTATATATAACACCGCTCCTGCATTTAAGATTACAATAGATCGGTTTCCATTTCGTTTTCCTCGCAGCACACTAAGAATAATCGCCGCATTTTCTTTCGCTCCTTTTCCTTCCAGTTCTTCAGGGTCGACTAATTCCAGTCCTAACTCCTGTGGCTTGATCTGATATTCTTGTAATTTTCCATCCTTTATTTCGCATACATAAGAATCACCGGTTACCGTTAGTTCATCCATACCATCCGAACCATGGACTACCATAGCATGGGTTGTCCCTAAAGCTCTTAAGGTTTCAGCCATCCTTTTTACCAGAGATTTGCTATAAACACCCATTAGCTGATATTTTACGGATCCAGGATTAGCTAAGGGACCTAATAAATTAAAAATGCTTCGAAACCCTAGTGTTTTGCGAACATTAGCAACGTTTTTCATGCTGGCATGATAATCCGGTGCGTATAAAAAAGCCATTCCATGTCGATGAAGTTTTCCCATAGCTTCTTCCGGCTCCTGATGAATATTAATTCCCATAACTTCTAATACATCTGCGCTGCCAGATTTACTAGACACACTTCGATTACCATGTTTCAACACCTTTGCACCACCTGCTGCCGCTACGATCGCTGACGCTGTAGATACATTAAATGTTTTTCCTCCGTCGCCACCGGTTCCACAGGTGTCTACAGCTTCTGCACATGAATAAGGCAGTGTCTTCGCCCGGTTGCGCATTGTTTTTGTTGCAGCCACCAGCTCGTTTACCGATTCGCCTTTATGTCGAAGAGCCGTTAAAAAAGCGGCCATCTGTATCTCGTTTACGTTTCCATCCATAATTGCTTCCATACTTTCTATCATTTCTTCTGCTTTTAGTGATTGATTACTCATCAATTTTTCTACCATTGGCGTCAAGGATTTCATGCAACAATCTCCTTTCTCAAAAAATTTTTTATCATTTCTTTTCCATACTCTGTAGCCAGCGATTCAGGATGAAACTGCAGACCATATACTGGATGTTTTTCATGTTCCATCGCCATAATTTCCTGTTTATCGGTAACAGCTGTCACTTTCAACTCACTCGGCAATCCTTCTGGCTTTACCACTAGGGAATGGTATCGCGTTGCATGAAAACCGGTTGGTATCCCTTCCAAGATTTTACTATTCGTATGGTAAATTTTATCCGTCTTACCATGTACTCGATGAATCGCGTGTATTACTTTTCCACCATAGGCTTCTCCTATTGCCTGATGGCCAAGACAAATACCAAGCGTGGGAATACGTGGACTCAACTCGCGAATGAGATCAATAGAAATTCCAGCATCTGTCGGAAAGCCTGGTCCTGGCGAGACAACTATATGTGAAGGGTTCATTCTTTCAATCTCATGTACTGTAACTTCATTATTCCGTATCACCTTTACCTTCGGGTTTATTTCTCCAATATATTGAAACAGATTGTACGTAAAGGAATCATAGTTATCCAGTATAATAATCATTATTTATGCCCCTTCCTTTCATCTTTCTGTACAAGCACTTGCATCAATCCCTGAGCTTTCCGACAACTCTCCTTATATTCCTCTTCCGGAACTGAATCCTCTACAACGCCTGCACCAGCTTGTACATACGCTTTCTTTTGATGAAACAAAATGCTTCTGATGGTGATGCAGCTATCCATATTTCCATTGTAACTAAAATAACCTACAGCACCTCCATAGGAACCCCTTTTCTCCGGTTCCAGCTCGTCTATAATCTCCATCGCTCTTATTTTAGGAGCTCCTGATAAGGTGCCCGCCGGAAAACACGCAATAAATGCATCGAAAGAGTCAAGCTCCTGCCTAAGCTTCCCTTGCACCTCTGTTACCAAATGTATCACATGAGAAAACTTTTTAACGACCATAAAAGGGTCTACGGTAACGCTGCCAAATTCAGCAACTTTTCCTACATCATTCCTTGCTAGATCTACCAGCATCAGATGTTCTGCCTGTTCTTTTTCATCGGAAACCATCTCCTCTGCCATCTTCTGATCTTCTTCCAACGTGCAGCCTCTGGGTTTTGTTCCTGCAATAGGACAAGTTTCAACAACTCCTTTAACACATTTCACCAGCATCTCTGGCGAAGCTCCCACCAGTTGATAGTCATCAAAATCAAAGTAAAAAAGATAAGGCGATGGATTCAATGCCCTTAATTTCCGATAAGTTTCAAAAGACGATGGTGCTGGATCCACACAGTATCGTTGAGATAACACCACTTGAAAGATATCACCATTCCGAATATATTCTTTCGCTTGTTTTACTTTTTTTTCAAAACTAAGCGGCGATTCTGTACTAGTTATTTTTCTCGAAGGATTGTCATCTTGATCTTTATTTTCTTCTTGATCCACAAGAGGCTGAAAAATTTTGCGATTCATTTCTTTCAATTTTTTTACAGCCATATTATATTGATCATATAGTTGTCCCTCATTTTCTACCACCTCGATAAGTACGATCGTCTGTTTTGCATGATCGTAAACAGCTAGCTGGTTTACTACAAAAAAATCTGCATCCGGTAGTTTCCAATCATCCCCCTCTGACTCTCCTAAGGATTCATATTGCCGTATTAAATCGTATCCCATCATTCCAACAACTCCGCCGATTAAATCAGGGCCTTCTTCTAATGGCGAGGGAATGGTTTCACCTATTATATTTCTTAGGCAATCCATTACCTTTCCTTCCCCTTCTGCTAAACAACCTTCTCTATTCCATACTTTCCATTTATGGCCATAAGCCGTTATCCTTTTATCTACTCCACTGCCAATAAAAGAATATCGACCACGCTGACTTCCATCTGACACACTTTCCAACAAAAATGTTCCCCCTTTTTCTGCCAGCTTTCTATATAGGGTTATTGGCGTCTCCATATCTCCAGACATTACAGCTGTCACGCAAATCCGGGGATGACCATCAGCATTTTTTCTGAAGGTTTCGTAGGACATTATTTCCATAAGGTACCCTCCCTGTTCAGCATCATTTTATTAACAAAAACAAAAAACACACCAATCCCATATCAGGGACGATGTGTTTTCACACTCGCGGTACCACCCAGTTTAGACCTTAATCTTTCCAACATGACTACCATAACTTCAGAAACAAAAAACGCACTTCCTCCTAAAGTTAGGACGAAATGCGCTGATTCCGTGTTGCCACCCATGTTAGACGATTAGACCGTCTCGCTCTTTACAGATACGGAAGAAACAATTCTTCGATATCCTGTCCTTCTAACGGTGGACTTCCGGCCAACACTACTCCTGTACGTTTTGTGCGGCTTCTCCTGGAACCATTCAGTAATCTGATCGTCACCAGGCTCTCACCATCCCCAGCTCGCTTTAGATCTTCAGACATTACTTACTATTTCCATTCACTGAATTTCTGTTGTTATTTTTATCTATCCTACACCCACCAATCTAGTTTGTCAAGTAGATTTTAATTTTTTTCAAATAATAGCGTTAAGGTATAGGGAGTTATTATTCTTTGCTTTGTTTCGTACTCAAAATAGTTACCGTCACCAATATAATACCCATTCCGGCAATTTGGTTCAATGCAAGCCTTTGACTCAAAACAACATATCCGAAAAGCGAAGCTGTAACCGGCTCCACCATCGCAACAATAGAAGCCGAAGTTGACGTTGTCCGTTTTAAGCCAGTTATATACAAGAAAAAGGATAAACCTGCCCCAAAGATACCTAGTAGAATCATCCAAGCTATATCTGGCGATTGAAGGACTGAAACCACTTCAGCCCGATCAACAAACAGAAGCATTACTACGGAAAAAGAGGTGAATGCAATCGTTAAAATTCCCTGAGGCTGTCCATAATCATCTGCATATTTAAAGCTAAAAATAAATAATGCATAGGAGAGTCCTGAAGCCAGCCCTGAAACAAGACCAAGCAGCGAAATACTGTCAGGACCAATGTTGTAAACCTCTGTTAACAATATCACTCCAAGCATCACAAAAAAAATCGCCAGCCATTTATATAGCGACATCTCTTCCATCCGAAATACAAAAGATATAAGAAACACAAATACTGGCGCCGTATACATTAAGGTAGCCGCTACAGCAATGCTTGATTCTGATATACTGATATTATAAAAACCAAGATTTCCTGCAACACCAATTCCTGCAACAATAGACCAAATAATCATTGGTCTGTTCCATGTTGATGGTCGGAACAAGAACCAAATCAGAATAAATAGTAACCCTACGGATCCCCTGTAAAAAGCTATCACCAAAGGACTCCATCCTTTATCCATTAGAAAACCACCAAGCCCTCCAGAAAGGCCCCATAAAATGGCGGCTAAAACAACCAGTAACACACCACTGACACGCATAAACATACCTCCGGAATAGAGGGGTCAGGCTTGAATCATTTACTTACTTAGGTGAATATCATGGCTGATCCTCTATCAAAATTAACAAAAAAATGTTCCCTGTAAGCTTCTACTAAGGAATATTCAACGATTATCTGCACAAAAAGAGACTTGATTTTTTTCAGAACATCAGAACATTAATGGCTTTTCTTTGGAGGTCCAGGAAAAAAAGCATTGGTTTTCTGTGCATAAGCTTCAAATTCCGGGTTACCCTTGTATTTTTTTTCCAACATCGGCACTCCGGACACAAATAACAGCAGCCATGTGATAGCCAAGGGGCTGATGATACCTGTCCATCCCCATTCTACAGGAATAGCCATGATCCACAATCCCCACCACATAGTAGCTTCTCCGAAATAATTGGGATGACGAGTATAACGCCACAATCCATGCTGAATAATTTTACCTCTATTCTCCGGTCTCTTCTTAAACTCTCTAAGCTGTCGATCTCCTACGGATTCAAAATAAAACCCAATAACCCAAACTGTCAACCCTAATGTTTCAAGAATCCCAAAACCAGTTCTGGCTGATGCTTGCACCAGCAGCACCGGATAGGCCACTACCAGCATGAAAAAGCCCTGCAACATAAAGACCTGGAAAAAGGCTCTTGGCACCACCCATTTACCCCATTCGTTACGCCAGTTGGCATAACGAAAATCTTCCGGTTTTCCTATATTGCGTCGAACAATGTGATAGGCCAATCGACTGCCCCAAATTACCACCAGAATCATAACAAGACTGCCTCTTATTGTCAAGCTTTCTGACGTTAGCCAAGCATAAATCGTAACAACAACAAAACCAGGTCCCCATCCCATATCCACAATAGAATTGTTTTTAATGATCTGAGCCATCACAAAAAAGAGCATAAAGTATGCAAAAACCACTATGGCAGACTGAAAAAGCAATGATTTCATGACCTATGCCTCCTCTCATTTTTGAACCAAAGATACGGCAACGGCTCCTTTACCAGAGCTAAGAGCAACGACAGGTGATATACCAGTGATATATTTCGGTTCCTTACCCAGAATTTTCACCAGTTTTTGCCGATATTCTTCTGCTTTATCTGGTGCATCTCCATGAACAATACAATACTCTTTCACTGACTTTCCCTGATGAAGAGAATCAACAATCTCCATAATTTTCCCTGTGTTTGCTTTGCGGCTGAAGGCTTTGGCAAACGCAACCCCTTTTCCCATTTCATCTAATGATACGATAGGCTTAAGATTCAGCCATTTTGCCAATTTCCCCTTCATGGGACTGACTCTTCCGCCCCGAACCATATATTCAAACGTTGCCACACTAACAAATATATAGGTTTTAGGAATTAAACTTTTCACCATATTTTTAACTTCCTCAAAGTTTTTTCCATTCTGAACGGCTTCGGCGGCACTTAAAACCAATAAACCCTGAGCACCAGAGTTTTTCAGAGTATCAATAACGGCAATTCTTTCTTTGCTTTCATTATATTTTTCAGCTTCATGAAGAACCGCCTGATACGTGCCACTAATATTACCAGAAACTGTTAATACCAATACTTGTTCGTAATGACTAACCAAAAAATCCAGGGTTTCACGTATCCTGGTCACTGTTGGCTGGGATGAAGTGGGGTATTCTTTTACCTTCTCCAAAAAAGAAAAAATTTGTTCCGGAGTAATGGTTACCCGATCAAGATAAGGTGTTGCACCTACTAACATCTGAAGTGGAAGCAAGTGAATATGATATTGATCCATCAATGTTTGTGGGATGTCCGCAATCGAATCTGTGACAATCGCAATGGACGGTTTTACGGTTTCCATGGCATCCTGCTGACGCTTCATATCGTCTACTTTTTGCTGTTTGATAACACCATACCGACTCATGTGAATAAATATATCCTCCGGATGGTCTGTATGAAAATGAAACCGGAGCCGCTTGGAGTTTCCCGCTACAATGACTGAGTCACCTTTACCTGTTAAATAATCTTTTATTTCTTCGATTGACATCTGGCTTCCGTCCAGATATCCTTCTGTACAGTACCGATAATCGATTTCTGATTTTCCATACCTCTCTTCTGGAAAGTCAATTGATTCTGCTGTCCGTTTTTCTCTTACAAGAGCTTTAATTTTGCCAGGGCTCATCACTTCCGCAATCCCCTCCAAGAAATGTACGAACCCTTGAGCCCCAGAGTCAACAACAGATTCTTTTTTTAAGACCTCCAGTTTTTCCGGAGTTTTTCTTAAAGATTCACGAGCCCGATCCAGGGATTTTATCAAAACATCTCCAAAATCATTATTGTTTTTTCCGAATTCATAAAAAGATTCTGCCCATTCTTTAAGCACCGTTAGCATTGTTCCTTCAACAGGATTTGCCATTGCTTGGTAGGCATAAGGCACTGACCGCATTAAAGATTCTCCAAAAAGACCGGCCGATATTTCTTTATGGGATTTTACCTCTTCCGCTAATCCATTTAAGAACTGTGCCAAAATCATACCGGAATTACCTCTAGCACCGGTTAATGATGCAGCTGCAATCGATTCAAATAGTTGATTCACATCCGCCTGAGGCTTCACTTCTTCCAAAATATGATTTAAGGTTATCGAAAGATTATTACCGGTATCTCCATCTGCCACCGGAAACACATTGATATGATTTAAGTGTTGCCTCTGACAGGAAACTTTTCTGGCACCTGCCATCATCGCATAGTAAACTCGCTTACCATTCAGGTAATATACTTTCATCGGACCTCCTCCTAGGCGTTAATAAAGTCTTCGTTAGAAAGTGTTTACCCATCACAAGAATCACTTACTCACCATTCAATATGGAAAAGGATTTTCTTTTGCTAGACATAGAAAGACTTCCCAAACCCAGAATAATCAATCCTATTCCCATCCAGGCATAGGTCGATAAGCTTTCTCCCACAAAAAACACACCTAAAAGGGCTGCTGTCATCGGCTCAGCCAAGGTTAAGGTAACCGCATTGGAAGCTACCGTATGTTTAAGACCGTTAGCAAACAAAAGATAGGCTCCTGCGGTGGTTACCCCGCCTAAATAAACAGATACAGCTATCCCTCTGGGTACAATAATCCAAGAAGCATCTCCGATGATCAAAAGAGGCATTAAAAGCAATCCACTAGCAAAAAAAATCACCGCTACTACGGTCTCCGAGTCATGATAAGCCAATAATTCTTTGCTAAACAAAATATATGTCGCAAAGCCAAAACCTGCAATCAAGGCTAATAGAATACCGACAGGCCTTACATTGATCTCCGCTTCATTGGCCCAAAATAAGATTGCACAGCCTACAATAGCCATTGTAGTAGAAATCCACCATTCTTTCGCTGGCTTTCGTTTCCATAAAAACCATTCCATCATACCTGCCATCGCAGGAGCTGTCCCTAGAGCAACCACCGTACCTACGGCTACTCCCGTGATTGCAACTGCCGAGAAAAAGGCCGGTTGAAAAACGGAGATGCTTAGGGCCGAAATAAGCACATATTTTATCGATAGGGAGCGAATATCTAATTTCCCCCTAGTCCATGCACAAAAAAACAGCATAACTCCTCCTACTACCATGCGGATAGCGCCAACAGTGAGGGGAGTTGCTGTTTCAGGAGCCAGGGTTTGAACCGTTCCTGTTGTTCCCCATAAAACGGATGCTATTAGAATATAAATCATACCTACGCCTCCAAATAAACCATTATTTGTTGATCATCTAATCTGCTTTGAAAGCTCGTCAGACATTTTGCCTGTCTTCCTCATCAATTTTATTCAGTATTTGAATTTATATAAAAACACCTTGGATTTTCTAAGGATACTGGTATAGTATAAGATAGATTATCATTCATTTCCATCTTTATACGAATAACTTTATTTTGAAAGGAGCTTTTCTATGAAATCTGAACAAATGAAAAAATATGCTGAGATCGTTATTAAAATCGGTGTTAATCTTCAACCAGAACAAAAGTTAGTTATAAAGTCGCCGATAGAAACCGCCGAATTTGCCAGAACCTTATCTTCCATAGCTTTTGATGCCGGAGCAGGCGATGTAATTATTGACTGGAAAGATGAGTTGCATTCTAAGATCAAATATCAGCAAGCACCTGAAAAGGTATTTGAATCTTTCCCTTCTTGGCAAAAGGATTTCCATACAGTCCTTGCAGAAGAAGGTGCTGCCTTTATTAGTATTGCTGCCAATGATCCTGAACTAATGAAGGATGTAAATCCTGCTATCCTTATGAAACATCAAAAAACCATTAACACCGCTTTAAAGGAGTATCGAAACCGATTGATGGGAAATCAGAATGCTTGGAATGTCATTGCTTACCCAACCAGTTCCTGGGCAAAGAAAGTATTTCCTGATCTGCCTGAATCAGAAGCCGTAGAACAACTCGGAGAAGCAATTATTACTTCCGTTCGTGCAAATTTAGAAAATCCTATCCAGGCTTGGGAAGACCATAAAAAAAGCTTGAAAAAACGTATGGACTTTTTGAATACTCACAGATTTGATAAGCTGCATTTCCAAAGTGAAGCCGGAACCGATCTAATCGTAAAGCTTCCAACAAATCATCTGTGGACAGCAGGTGCTGAAAAAACACAGGATGGCACAGAGTTTATTGCTAACATGCCTACAGAGGAAGTCTTTACCCTCCCACATAAGGATGGTGTTTATGGAACTGTTGTCAGTTCTAAGCCTTTGCCCTACAACGGAAATCTAATTGAAGACTTTTCACTTACTTTTGATCATGGAAAAGTAGTAAATTATACAGCTGCCAAAGGATACGAAACACTCAAAGGACTCCTCGAAACGGATGAAGGATCTTTGTGCTTAGGAGAAGTAGCCCTAGTCCCCTACGACTCTCCCATTTCTAATGCTGGCATCCTTTTTTACAACACCTTGTTTGATGAAAATGCTTCTTGTCATTTAGCTTTGGGAAAAGCCTATCCTGTTTGCTTAGAAAATGGCAATCATATGTCTGCCGATGAATTGTCCAATGCTGGAGTAAATGAATCTTTAGTTCATGAAGATTTTATGATTGGTACTTCCGATATGAACATCACAGGCATTACTAAAGAAGGAGCAAAAATTCCAATCTTTATTAATGGAAACTTTGTCGATTCTGTGAATGCAATTTAATCAACCGGTGAGTCAAAGAAAATAGCTCGAACAGGAGATCCATCACCTTTTTTTACTTTCAGTGGCAGAAAAGAATACATGCCTTTAACAAAGGGAACTTCCTTCAAATTACAAAGATTTTCTACAATCAGTATCTCCGCATTCATAAGGACAGAATGTACAGAGAAAGTCTTATCCATAGTCGAATCAACACTTAACGTATCAATCCCTACTAATGAAACGCCCATATCTACAAGCATTTTCGCTGCTGTTTCGGTAAGGAATGGATGCTTAAAATACATCCTTTCTCTATAGTGTCGATCCCATCCAGTCATAAAAACAACAAATTCGCCAGAGCTTATATAGGATCGATAAGCGGCAATGTCTTTAGTATCTATCTTTTCATTGGTCCCTTTATTGGATACATCAATAAGCGTACCCTTACCAACAAAACGACTAAGCGAGAGATTATCCAGCGATGCTCCCTGGGGGTTAAAATGCCAGGGAGCATCTACATGGGTTCCTGTATGGCTCCCCATCAAGATTTTACTGATCTGGCAGCCATTTTTTTCATGAGTATTCCATGATTTAATCTCCACCGATGGATCTCCAGGATATATTGGCATACTGGTCTCTATTTCATGGGTTAAATCAACGATTCTTTCCATCTTCATCTACCTCTGTTTTCCTTTTTTGTTAATCCTGAAATACCGGATGATTCTCTCATCCGGTTAAGTGCTTTACCTACTTTCAGTATCATGTTTCATCGTATATTACCATGAATTTCTTCATGGGAAACTTCCACCGGTTTATTGTTTTCATCCACAAAAACAATGTTAGGGGTATATGTTTTGGCCTCTTCTTCCAAAAGCCAGCAATAGGCAATAATAATACAGGTATCTCCAGGCTGTACTAATCTTGCTGCCGCGCCATTTAAGCAAATAATACCACTGTTTCTTTCCCCTTCAATAACATAGGTCTCCAAGCGGTTTCCGTTGTTATTGTTAACAATCTGTACTCTCTCTCCTGCTATGATATTGGCTCTTTCCATCAACTCTTTGTCTATCGTAATGCTGCCCACATAATTAAGATTTGCTTCTGTTATTGTAGCTCTGTGTATTTTCGCCTTAAACATATTTAACATCAATGCTATTCACCAACCTATTTTTTAATCTTTCATCGTTATACTACACTATTTAGCCGTACAATGCACGCTTTTCTATACTAGTTTAAAAGAACAATCTCATCCCATGCTCTTATTATTGTTTGCATTAAGAAAACATGATATACTGATCTGACAATATGGAATTTTTCAACTATTTTAACTTTTTACAAAGGAAGGATGTTGCTAATGAACCTTTCAAAAAAAATCATTTTATCCATCGGTATGCTAGTAATACTTGTAGCTGTCGGACTTGGGGTTAGTTCCATTTATTTTAGCAGTAATACAATAAGATCTCAGGCAGAAGACAGCCTTTTTACCCAGGCTAGAGATGGCTCCCGCCTTATTTCTGACACATCCGCTCTGAGACTTCAGGTCATTCAGGAGATGACAGAAAGAGATGCCATTCAATCAATGGACTGGGTAGCTCAACGAATCAGTCTACAGTCAGATATTCAACGATTGGGTTATCGTGACCTAGCTATTATCAATGCACAGGGATATGCTCAGTATGTTCAAAGTGGAGATGTAGCCAATTACGCCAATATGGATTTTGCACAACAAGCACTTGCTGGAAATGTTTATATTTCAGATGTAACCATTGATCGTCGAACGGAAGACGCTTTTATCACTTATGCCGTTCCTATTATGCGGCATGAACAAGTATTAGGAGCTCTTATTGCTCAGCAGGATGCCCAGTTCTTAACTGAGGTGATTAGCACGATGGGGCATGGCGAGTCTGGCTATGCTTATATTATTAATAATGAAGGTCGCGTTGTGGCCCATGATAACTGGGAGTTTGTCACTTCTCAGTTTGATCCTATCTCAGAATCCGAAGAAGATTCATCCTTAATCCCCCTTGCTTCTGCCTTCAGACAAATTCTTGACACCGAATCCGGAGTGGGCGATTATTCTTTCCAGGGAAATGATTTATATCAAGGTTTTTATCCTATCGATGGAACCAGCTGGTATTTAGTAACAACAGCACATCAGAGTGAAGTTCTTGCCGGGTTATCAAACCTCCAAAGTATGTTGCTGATAGTCACCGTCGGCTTTCTTCTGCTAGGTATTATTGTTGCCATACGCGTTGGAAAATCAATTTCTACTCCTATTAAAAATTTATCAGAAACGATTATCAAACTTTCTCAGTACCATTTAACTTTTGATGAGAACAGTGCGGTTCTAAAATATCTAAACCGAAAGGACGAAATTGGCACCATTTCAAATTCATTAGCAACGATGCAAAAGAATTTCATTGACCTTATTCAACAAATAGGTGATAGTGCACAGGATGTCGCATCCTCTTCTCAACAGTTAACCGCTACCAGCCAACAATCTGCTACTGCTTCCAACGAAGTAGCAAAAACCATTGAGGAAATAGCACGAGGCGCTTCCGACCAAGCAAAAGATACAGAGAGCGGCGCTAGTCATATCAATGAGCTAGACCAAATGATCCAGGCAAACCAAAGTCATATGAATAGTCTTAATCGTTCTGCTGTAGAAACTGATCAGATGAAAAATGAAGGACGGCAAGCTCTAAAACTGGTTGTAGAAAAAACTGAGCAAAGCAGTCATGCCGCCCAGGAAGTAAATCAAGTTATTTTAGAAACCAACGAAAGTGCTCATCAGATTCAAAATGCCAGTGCTATGATTAAAAGTATTGCTGAGCAGACCAATCTATTAGCATTAAACGCCGCAATAGAATCAGCCCGGGCTGGCGAAGCAGGCCGTGGATTTGCAGTAGTAGCCGAGGAAGTTCGAAAACTAGCAGAACAGTCTAACCAATTCACGGAAGAAATTGAATCTGTTATTAAAAAGTTAACCGAAAAAACAGACAGTGCGGTTACAACAATGCAAACACTCAGCCAAATGGCAGAAGATCAGACAGAAGGCGTTTATAAAACAAATGAAAAATTTGATGGAATCGATCAAGCTGTATCCAACATGGATAGAATTATACAAGATCTAAATAACTCTGGTAAGGCAATGGATCAAAAGAAGGATGAAATTATTGCCGTTATCGAAAATTTATCGGCAATTTCAGAAGAAAATGCCGCAGGTACTGAAGAAGCTTCTGCTTCTGTTGAAGAACAAACCGCTGCCATAGATCAAATTGCCAGTACCAGCGAAGATTTATCCGCACTTGCACAAGATATGCAATCTGCCGTTGCCCAATTTAAAATATAAGGTTTTACTATAAAAGCTCTCAGAACGAACTACTGAGAGCTTTTTATAATCGCTTTTGCGGCAGCCATTCCTGAGGAAAAAGAGAATTGAAGGTTGAATCCTCCTGTTACCCCATCCACATCTAGTATTTCACCAACAAAGTAAAGACCCGAAACCAGTTTTGATTCCATTGTATTGCTGTTAACTTCATTAGTTGATATTCCGCCAGCGGTTACCATTGCTTCATTAAACCCTTTTACAACGGATATTGCTAATGGAAACGAAGTTAATAACTGAACTAATTTCTTTCTCTGCGCTTTTGTTAAATCGGCACATTTTTGTTGCATCGATATGCCTGCCATAAAAAAAATCGTTTCTATCAACCTATTAGGCAGATCATCATCAGCTACTATGTTTTTCACTGTTTTTTTTCCAGCCTTACTTGTACTTTCTAATAATTTCCGTTCATATATATCGGTCTGTATCGATAGTAAATTCAGCTTCAGTATGTCACCCTCCTCAAAATAGCGAGAATGATTTAGAATCACTGGTCCGCTCAAACCATCGTGCGTAATTAAAAGATCACCCTTGTATGTGCCAATTTTTTTCTCGTTTCGCCAATGTTCGACAGTGGCTTTTTTAAAAGACATACCAGCTAATTCCATTAAACAATGGGAACGAACTTCTATAGCTGCCAACGCTGGACGTACTTCTGTAAGTGAATGCCCCAAAGCACTTGCCAACCGATAGCCATCACCGGAAGTTCCAAGTGCTGGATATGACTTTCCTCCTGTTGCAATAATAAGATTTCTTCCCCAAAAGTGTTGTGTCCCCGTTCTCACAAGAAATTGATTGTGCTCTTTTCTTATGTGCTGGACACTTGCACACAGATGCATCTCCACCTTATTCTGTTCTATTTGTTTCAATAAGGCATTTACAATTCCAGATGCTCTTCCAGTCTTAGGAAAGATTTTCAGGTCATCACGTGCTTCTAATGAAACATCAATATCTTCAAACCATTTCTTTAACAAATCCGGCGAGTATTTTCTTATGGATTTCCCTACAAACTTTTCTTTTTCATGATAGCTTCTTAGAAAATGATCGATTGATCCCGCATTTGAAATATTGCACTGACCGCCACCCGATACCAATATCTTTTTCCCGGGTCGGTCATTTTTTTCCAACAAAAGAGTTTTTAGTCCCTTTTTTGCCGCTTCGATCGATGCAACCATCCCACCAAGTCCCGCACCAATAATGATTACGTCGTAAATAAAATGATCTCCTTTCTTCTAACTTATTCTTTTCCTAAAGAGTATATCCGCTGTTGAATATCTTCCGTTTTTTCAGTGAATAGTCTAAGTGCTTCTTTTTGCTCCTCCGATGTCTGTGTATTGTTCTTTACTAATTCAAAAATACTATTAAACATCTCAGTAAATTTTTTTGTTTGATCATTGATATTTTTAGCATAAGTCCCTGTTTGTTCTGCAAGCTTTTTCACTTCCCCGGCAACGACAGCAAATCCTCTACCAGCTTCTCCTGCCCTTGCTGCTTCTATCGAAGCGTTTAAAGATAGTAGATTTGTTTTTTTCGCTATGCTTTCAACAAACTGCAGATCCTTTTCAATACTTTCCAACATTCCTTCCGCTTGACTAATGTTATTCAAAGCACTCGTATTCACTTCGGCCAGGGATTCTGAGCTGGCATACAGCTCCTGGGAAGTCGCTGCTAAATCATTTATATGATCATTTACGATTGTCGTAGTTCCTCTGATTTTTTCATTTACCTGATATTGCTGACACATCATCTCTACCATTGCGTTAACCATATCAAAGAAAACCATTACCTCATTAGGGTCACCGCTCATTGCTAATACAGTTACAGGCTCTTGGTTGCAATAGATCACTTTGATCACACCAGCCTTAACATCCATCCCTTTTTCCTGAGCTTCAAGCTCCTCTTCTTTAGAAACAACAAATTTCTTTGTTTGACCTTCTTCCATCATCACTTTTGATCTTGGGTGATGATTGCCAATACGTTCTTTCTTGGTAGCGGCGACAATTTTTCCTCCCTCATCACAAAGAATAATTGGGTATGGAACGATATTTCTACATTTCTCTACTATTATCTGTGCCACTGCATGATCTACCATTTTAATAGCCTCCCCATTTTCCTGTATTCAATTTTGTTAATGATTTATTTCAAACCTATTTACTCTCATACTCTAACTAATTCGACGCAGAAGAAATATTTCCTTCCTAGTATAGTATAAAATATTCCCATTAACCGCAAGTAAATCCTTTCTTGCTTACGGTTATCGGTGGTAATTGTCTATCTTTAGACTGTTTCAAACTCTTGATAAGCTGGCGATTTTTTCAGCTGATGATAAAGTTGAGCGTATGTTGCTTCGTAATAGGGATGAACAAAAAACACACCTATTCCAAACATAATACTTCCCAGCAAATACCATCCAATAAAAGAAAGATCTAACACAAACAAATCCATTTTCTGACCCTTGGTCATATCAATACTCTTTTGAATCGCTTCACCGGAATCCAAATGCGGCTCCTCTACCATAATATAGGGAACCATTTTGTATTGATAATGTTTTATAATACCTGGAATGATCAATAGCAAGAACCACAAAAAGTTATATAATCCCCGCAAAAACATCGTTTTTACGATGTTCAAGTAATAACACGACTTAAAAATTGATGCTAGTTGACCAATATCAGCCCTTCCATCAGTTACTCCATGTAAGAAAAAAGACCTTCCCCCTACTTCTATGGGGATGCCAACAAATACTCGAAATCCCCATAAGATTACTACCATTGCTACGCCAAAAAACATCATAAAAAATAAGCTTCCAGGAATGCCAATACTATCTATGATACTCGAAATGAATGCTTGCGAAGTGTTGATATTAATTCCGCCTATGTCAAAAGAAAAACCACTGAAACTTCCTCCTTCTGATACGGCCGTCCTCCCTTGATTACCATTATTAAAAATATTTTCATTACCGCCCACTAACGCAATAATTAAAGAAACAAAAAATGCTTTCAGATAATTTTTACCCAAAAATCTTTTAGCACTTTCCTTGATTTCTTTCCTGGTCCACATTCCTTTTCCTCCTGTCTATTCCTTCTATTTTACAATGATTCAAAAGGCATTATTCTATCTTTGTTGAATGAGAACCCGTTATTACTTTCCTTGGTTTCGTTCCTTCACTTGGACCCACATATCCTCTTTCTTCCATTTCATCGATTAATCTTGCCGCACGATTAAAACCCATTTTAAGTTTTCTTTGCAGCATCGAAATAGATATTTGTTGATGTTCAAAAGCTATTCTCAATGCATCCTGAAACACATCTTCCGATTCTCCTATCTCCTCTTCCACAAGTTCTTCTTTTTTATCTATTTCTTCTTCTAAACGATCACCAAGCATATTGGTTATATCGAACTGTTTTAAGTACTGAACAGTCTTTTGAACTTCTTCATCTTCTAAAAATGCACCTTGAATACGCATTGGTTTATTAACCCCGACAGGGTGAAAAAGCATATCTCCTCGACCTAATAGTTTCTCCGCTCCAGCCATATCTAAGATCGTTCTTGAATCAATCTGAGATGCAACAGAAAAAGCAATTCTCGATGGAATATTCGCCTTAATTAACCCTGTGATGACATCAACAGACGGACGCTGCGTTGCCAACACAAGATGTATTCCTGCCGCTCTTGCTTTTTGAGCTAATCGACAAATAGTATCTTCAACATCCTTAGCAGCAACCATCATTAAATCAGCTAATTCATCAATAATAATCATGACATATGGCATAGATTCTTTTGATTCTTTCTGATGATAACCTTCAATATCTCGAACTCCCATGCTTGCAAACTCTTGATATCGATCCTCCATCTCTTGCACAGCCCATTTTAAGGATGTTGTTGCTTTTTTAGGATCAGAAATAACAGGCGTAATTAAGTGAGGAATCCCATTGTATCGGTTAAGTTCTACCACTTTTGGATCAATAAGCAACAATTTAACATGCTCAGGCTCTGCACTAAATAATAAGCTTAAAATCAACGTGTTAATGCAAACACTTTTCCCCGATCCAGTTGCTCCAGCAATTAAAAGATGTGGTGCTTTTGTAAGATCAAAAATAACAGAATCTCCACTAATATTTTTACCGATAGCAAAAGGAAGCAGTGCTTTGCTACGTTTGTCGCCTGATTTTTCAATAATTTCCCGGAAAGTTACTAACGATGTTTCTTTGTTAGGCACCTCAATACCAATAGCTGCTTTCCCCGGAATAGGTGCTTCTATCCGGATGGATGGTGCTGCCATATTAAGTGCAATGTCATCACTTAAATTAGTAACCTTGCTTACTTTAACACCCCTCTCCGGCTGAAGTTCATATCTTGTAATAGCCGGACCCTGAGTAACATTAAGCACTTTCGCCTTCACTCCAAAACTTTCAAGTGTTTCTTCCAACAATTCAGCCTGTTGACTAAGCGCCTCCCGACATTCTGTAACGGCTTTCTTTTTCATGGGATTTAGCATCGCAAGTGATGGCCTTATATAGGTTTCCTTTTTTTCAAGGTTTATTTTACTACTTTCAGATGCTATTTCTTTCCTCTTTGCCCCGTCCGGCGAAACTTCTTCCCTCATGGCAAATCGCTCTTTTACAGGAACTTGCTCTTCTTTTTTCATATTATTAGAATCACGCTTTTCATCTTTCGACGGGCTTAACTCAGACCAATGAGCATTTTTTTTCACTTTTTCTTCTAACTGCTCATGCTTCTCTCTGATTTCTTTCTTGCCGCTCCCTTCCATCGAAAAATCTTCTCTTGTAAAAACTTGTTCTTCTTTTTTTATGTTACCAGGATCATGCTTTTCATCTTTCAGCGGACTTAACTCAGACCAATGAGCGTTTTTTTTCACTTCTTCCTCTAACTGCTCGTGTTTCTCTCTAATTTGCTCCTTTTGACTTTTTTCAATCAAATCTTTGACACGTTGTCGGTGTACTTGCCATTCACTTTCTTCTCTTGCCTCCTCCACCTTTTCCATTTCATTTTGACCAAATGAATCTGTATCATTTTTATCCGTAGGTTCATATTCCAAATATATATTAGGTTTTCTTACAGGTTTCCCCTTGCTATTCGCATAGGGATGATTGCCAGTTTTTGCTCCAATGATTCTATTTCCTCTGCTTACTCTGTTTGTTCTGTTTGTTTTATTTCTAGCATTGCTAATGTTTTTGCTCTTTCGTATAATCCTTCCTACGACTGCTGTATACAGGATTATCGCTATTCCTGTTAAAACAGTTGCCAACCAGCGATTATCTAACCACCAAAACATCATTCCTACTATAAATAAATAGATGCACATTTGCCACATGATAAAGCGCTTCATTTTTTTCTTCTGATATCTCGTCATCCATAAACCCTCCTGCTTTTCTTCTTGTCTATCATAACATTTTGCACCATATTTTTCTATGATTCTTCTTTTTTGAGCTTCTAACATGATATAATGGGTATATAGTTATGAAGGATGTGAAATTAAAAATGATTCGAATATATCCGCTTCTTCAGAATATAATCCTTCGGCTTTTATCTGTGTTTTTATCTGCAACTCTCTTAGCGTCATTTTGCTATGCCGATGATACGGTCCACGCCATTGATTTTCATCAACATCCTTCTTTTATTAGAGAAGGCTTCACGCCACATTTTGATCTTCTGGACAGAGACTCCGGACTTTCTAACCTTTCTGTATCTTCTATTGCCCAAGATCGATATGGATTTTTATGGTTTGCTACACAGGGAGGATTAAACCTGTATGACGGTAGAAGGATTTCTACTTATCGTCATAATCCTTTCGATGATGAAGGGCTTGTTCATAACCTAATCCAAACTATGTATTATGACGAAGCATTGCATCAGCTATGGATTGGCACCTATCAAGGTGTATCTATGCTTTCTATCCACGATAATCATTTTACAAATTTCACTGTAGATTCTCATGGCCTTTCTAATCCAATCGTCATTGCTATTACAAAAGCTTCTGATGGAAACATATGGGTCGGCACAATGAACGGTTTAAATAAAGTTGATCAACAAAGTGGTGAAATATCTGTATACGAAGTTCCCGGTAATGTCATCAGAGATTTGTACATTGATTCGAAAGGTAGATTATTAGTAGGAACACACAAAGGCTTGTATTACTTCGATATTAAAAAAGAAGAATTGATCGCTTTAGAAATCGACCTTCCTTCGCCTTATGTAATGGTCATCGAAGAGTTCACCGAAGGAACATTAACACTCGGCCTATGGAATGGCGGTGTGGTGAGGGTTGATATGGATGATTACTCTCTGACACATCATGAATATGAACATAGTGATGTCTACACACTTTATAAAACACACGATCACATTCTATGGGTAGGCACTTGGGGCGGTGGTCTTTTTTCGGAAACTCCTGATGGAAGCGTATACCATTTTTCAGGTGAAGGAGAAAACAAAGACCTGGAGCATCCTGTCATTTATTCTCTTTTACAAGATCACTCAGGAATTCTGTGGATTGGCACAAATGGTGGAGGCATCAACAAACTTAACCCACGTCAAAATAATTATGTTGCTTTTTCTCATGATCCTGAAAAGTCCAGTAGTCTTAGCGCAGGTAAAATCAATTCAATTATTCGTGATGCTCAAGGTCAACTTTGGATCGCTGTTTATAACAATGGTTTGAATCGATATGATCCTATTAAAAAGAAAATGCATCATTATCTTCATGATCCGGAAGATCCTACTTCTTTACCTTCTGACAACATCGTTACCATGCATCTTGACCATACCGGTAATCTCCTTTTAGGCAGCAATGCAGGTTTAATTCAATATGACGATACTTCCGACCATTTTCAGTCATTACCCTATTTCGATGAAAATCTTCATGTTTACTCGATCGAAGAACAGAACCATTATCTTTGGATAGGTACTTATAATGACGGCGTTTACCGGTACAATCGAAATACGGAAGAAACCAGTCATTATTATTATGGTCCAAGTTTTGATGCGATTATCTCTGACAATCTCGTCTATGATATATTAGTAGACTCCAGGGACCGTGTTTGGATAGGCACTAATAACGGACTGAATGTTTTAAGTCCCGAATCGGATAGGTTTAAGACATACAAACGAGGCTCTGCATCTTCCTATCAGTTGGCATCTAACACCATTCGTGTTGTTTACGAAGATTCTAAAGGCAATATTTGGATCGGTCTGGTTGGTGGAGGACTAGCTCTTTATCAAGAGGAAACAGACAACTTCAAAACTTTTTTAGAACAAGATGGTCTTTCCAGCAATACAATCACAGGAATTCTTGAGGATAAGGAAGGTCGTATATGGGTAGCAACTCATGATGGAATCTCCATAGTAGATCCAGTTCGCAAAGACATCATTGCGCTTTCGCCACAGGATGGCATCGGAGGGTGGGAATTCAATGCAGGTCACTATAGAGATACTGATGGCTCTCTGTTTTTTGGAGGTGTTCATGGCATCTCTGTAATCCCGGGGGATTTTAGTGGAACTGCCTCCATTTCTCCTATTGTCTATATTTCAAGCATAGAGCTTTTTCAAAATCAAATTGTTTCTGAAAAAATGTTTTTTAATGCTCAACATTTAGATTTTAATGCTCAAGAAAACTTTTTAGGCTTTCAATTTTCCGCAATCGACTATGATGCACCGGATAAAACTCGATTTAGTTATTATTTAGAAGGGTTTGATACGGATTGGATTCATGGCGGCTCAAGAGATTATGCCACTTATTCTAATCTGCCACCTGGCCAGTACACGCTTCACGTATTAGCCGAAAATGTACATGGAAATGTTTCTGAACCAGCTGTCTTTTCTTTTTCCATTGCAACACCATGGTATCGATCTACGTTTGCATTTTTATTGTACGTTGCTTTTTTTCTCCTTTTATTAAAGGGGGCCTTCAAATTACGAGAAACAAGCCTTGTCCGTCAAAGAAATTCCGTCTTAGCTGCTTTAAATAGGCAATTGGAAGAAGCCAACCAAAAATTGGAAACCATGTCAACAACCGACTCTTTAACAGGACTCTTTAACAGACGTTACTTTGATACTGTTTTAGAGGATCAGTTCCAGCTTTCCAAAAGAAGCAAGAGGCCCATATCATTGTTGATGTTTGATATCGATCATTTCAAAAATATCAATGATACTTTTGGTCATATTGTAGGAGATGAAGTCTTAAAACAAATCGGAAAAGCAGCCAAAGAAGTACTTCCGAGGAATACTGATTTTATCGCTCGCTATGGCGGAGATGAATTTGCTGTTGTTTTATATGATACGCAGGAAAAAGGTGCCATAACCGTCGCTCAACGAATTATGGATAATGCCACTCATATCCAGCTTGACGCATTGGTTAACTCTTCATTAATGATTACAGTCAGTATTGGTATTTGCAGTATGGTACCTGATGAAAAGACATCTCTACCGGAGATAATACAGTCTGCTGACCAAGCATTGTATCAATCTAAAACAAAAGGCCGTGACCGTATGACAATCTTTGGCAAGGACTCAAAAGAATAATACGATTTATCAAATACCATCCTAGTACAGATCCGTCGATGGTATTCTTTTTTTATTCTCTAAAACGGCAACAGCACTACTAAGCCCGAGTCGATTAGCGCCAGCACCAATCATCTCCATTGCTTTTTCATAATCTCTTATTCCACCGGAAGCTTTGACGCCCATAACTGTCCCCGCAATCGATCTTAACAGCCGAACATCTTCGGCTGTTGCTCCCTCTTTTGCAAAACCAGTAGATGTCTTTACAAAGTCTGCTCCAGCTACTCTTGCGATCCAACCCGCTATATATTTTTCTTTTTCTTCTAGTAATGCCGTTTCAATGATGACTTTTAGAATTCGTTCTGGTCCAATCGCTTTTTTTATATTGTTGATTTCATTAAAAACTTCTATATACTCTCCTGATTTAAGTGCTGATATATTCAATACCATATCTATTTCCTGAGCACCGTCTGCTATGCATTTTTTTGCTTCGAATATTTTAGTCTCCATGGATTGATACCCTAAAGGAAAGCCAATCACAGTACATACGTTAACAGATGTGCCTTCCAGCTCATTTACCGCTAACTTTACTCTGCAAGGTGGTATGCATACAGAATGTACTTCATAATGCTTTGCCTCTTCAAACAAAGTGATGTAATCCTTTTTACCAGCTTCCGGTTTTAGAAGGGTATGATCAATCATATCGGCTATTCGACCTGTTTCTTCTAGTTTTTTTTCGGTAGATTCATTCCATAAATCCGGTATTTCTACTTTGAGTTCCTTTTCTAAAGCGTTTTTCCATTCTATTATTTTTTGTCTCATAACAGCCTTCCTTTCTAATTGAATTGCCAGTTTGTATATACAGTGGATAAGGGCTTGCTACATAAATAGCAACCCCTTATCCAGCAACCCCTTATCTAGCTTTTATAAAAACCCTATTGCGTTCCTTAACCTTTTATTCTTTTAACGCAATCTTACGCACTACTTCTATCGTTCTATTTACTTCTTCTTCTGTATTATAAGGTGCAAAACCAATACGAACTAAGCCTCCAACACTTTTAAGATTTAATACCTCATCAATCAATTGCTTCGCATAATAATGGCCTGCCCATACAAAAATTCCTTCATCGCCCATCTTCTTTGCCACTTCACCAGCACGCAGCCCTTCTATTAAGAAGGAAATGGTAGACGTTCTAGGTTGACCCTCCAACGGACCATATATTTTCACCCCATCGATGGCTGCCAGCTCTCGTCTCATTTTTTGAGCTAAATGGTCTTCATATTCTTCAATAGCCAATAAACCTGCTACGATATACTTTCTTCTTCCCTTAAGTCCTATCATTTCATCAGAGCGTTCTTTTATTGCCCACTCTTCACAGTCATGCCCGATATCAGCGATAAATTCAACAGCTTCAGCCGCTCCACAAATGGCTTCAAATTGAGGTGTGCCTGTTTCCATTTTTTCTGGTGGTTGAGTGTTTCCATCTACCAACACACGAAATGTTTCTAGGTTTTTCATGACATCTAACTTGCCATACATCACGCCCATATGCGGCCCAAAAAACTTATATGGTGAACAAAGAAGAAAATCCATTCCTAATGCATCTACATCTATTGGACGATGTGGTGCATAATGCACGGCGTCAATAATGGTAATCGCATTCTTTTCATGAGCTAACTCAATCAGAGGTTTTATATCCGTTATGGTACCTACTCCATTAGACGCCCAGTTTAAAGCAACCACTTTTGTTTTTTCCGTTAATTTATTTCGATAGTCTTTCAGATCCAATTGACATGTTTCCGGATCAACGGCTATACTTTTTACAATAATGCCTTTTTCCTGCATATGAAGCCACGGTGAGCGATTTGATTCATGATCCAAATCCGTAATGATTACTTCATCGCCAGGTTTCATTTTTCTCGCAAGCGCCAGGGTTAATTTCAGATTATTGGTAGTACTGCTGTCACCGAAAACAATTTCTTGGGGATAACCATTCAAAAAATCAGCCATTGTCTCTCTTGCCGCTTCATGCAACGCATCACATTCTCGAGATGAAGCAAAATGACCATGGGCGTTTGCATTATGGTACAGTAAATAGTTCGTCATTTTATCGGTAACTCTTTTGGGAACTTGAGTTCCACCAGGTCCATCTAAATAAATAGCCACATTGCCATTTACCTTTCGATCTAATGCTGGAAACTGACTCCGGATCTTTTTTATGTCGTAAAATAGTTCCATTTACTCAATCCTCCTCTTCCCTTACTGTATTGCAATTTGAAATAAACCGCTCTCCTTTGTTATTACCCACTTTTACCTGTTTTTCACAGGGTCAGCAAAATATGCTTTTCGTCTCTTTTATCCTGATAAATTTCCTTTTATAGCCTATTTTTGGATAAATTGCTGTATATATAGCGATACAATTGAAACCGAAACCCAAGCGACCATTCCCATAATAATTGGTTTGCTTCCGTAAGTAATCAAATTTCTAATATTAGTATTTAACCCTATTGCAGTCATCGCTAAAGTAATCTGAAAACGACCAGCACCGGAAAGTATTTTTGACGTATCAGCGCTCATGAAATTCGTTGATGCGATGAAAGAAGCTAAAAGAAAGAGCAAAATAAACCATGGAAATATTTTTCTTATGCTTACATTCTCCGCATTCTTTTGAGTTTGTTTGAATGCCAAAAACAGTGAGATCGGAATAATCATTAAGGTTCTCACCAGTTTTACAATAGTTGCTGTTTGGAGCGCTTCTTCTCCCCAAACCTGACCAGCCGCTACCACCGAAGAGGTATCATTAATCGCTGTTCCAGCCCATAATCCAAAGGAGACATCCGTCATACCCATTAACCTTCCCAGTGTCGGAAATGTTAAAACAGCCAGGATATTAAAGAGGAATATGGTTGAAATGGATATGGCAACTTCCTCTTCCTGTGCCTTCAGGATAGGTGCTGTTGCTGCTATCGCTGAACCTCCGCAAATAGCTGTCCCTACACCGATCAACACAGTAGTGTTTTGATTGATTTTGAAAATAATTGAAACAATCTTTGTCATCACCAGTGCCGTTATAATGACACTTAAGATCAAAAAAAATGAGTTGGCACCTACGGCAAAAATATGCGTTAAATTCATTCCAAATCCAAGAAAAACAATCGCCGATTGCAGAATTCTTTTTGATGCAAAAGAAATTCCGGCACGAAACCTATTCGGTAAGGGGATCACCTGAGAAATAATGATCCCTCCTACAATTCCAAATACAGGTCCACCTATTAGAGGCATATGATTCCCTAAAAAAGTAGCAGGCATCGCAATAAATAAGGCCAGCAAAAGACCTGGCCCAATGTATTTGAGTATTGTCATCGTTGTCAATTCCTTTATCTATTATAGTAATTGCAGGGTTGGCAGTTCAATATCTTTAATAAGCATCTTTTTCTTTAACTTTAATTCAACCATATTATCTCTAAAATCCATTACTTTGTCCACATAAATTTCCAGATCTTCGTAGGTCAGTTTATGAAATTTGAACATTTTTTTCTCTGGTGGATGATTGAAAATAATATTGGGAATCATGCTTCCACCACAGCAACCTTTAGGAATCATTAGATCTATGCTGATTTTACCGCCTTTTTTCTTCACATATTCATACGTGGTTTGATCCATTTTAACTTCCATTCATACCTCTCCTCCCTATTAGTATTCCAGTTATTAATGATCGCTCACCGTCTTTTGCATATACTAGTCTTTCCCGTACATTGCTTGGCGAATTGCTCTTTTCTATCTCTATATCATTATCGTCACTGTATCCCTTATTATAGTATCCTTTTATCGATGCACTAAACACTGCTTGTCTAAGTATTTTTTAATTCTTATTTTCCTTCACTAGTCTTTGAAAGCTACTGAATACTCCTTTTCAGTTCATTAATTTGTTTCTTTACCCAAAAGGAAGTAAACACAGTGGAAAGCAAGTCCGCTAACGGAAAAGAAATCCATATTCCTATCAGCCCTAAGCCTCCAATCTTTGGAAGAATGAGCACCAATGGAATTAAAAACAGAATTTGTCTTGAAATGGTCAATACTAAAGCTGGTATTACTTTGCCCAAGGATTGAAATAAAGCAGCACCTACGATTTGGACTCCAACAATTGGTATCATGGCAATAGATATACGAAGTGCCAATATGCCTGTCTCAACCACTTCCTGACTATCATCAAAAAGACGGATAATAGATGCAGGGAATAGTTGCCCTAATATCGTACTTACCACTGCCATCATAGTAATTCCCGTTATGGCTAGTTTGACCACTTCTATGACACGTTTTGCATTCCTTGAAGCATAATTATATCCCACAATAGGTTGCATCCCCTGAACAATACCAAACATTGGCATAAATAAAAACATCATTACCCGTTGAACAATCCCAAAAACAGAAAGGGCTAAATCCCCTCCATAAAAGGCAAGCGAATTGTTTACGGCAATGGCCATTAAACTTCCAGCAATTTGACGGGCAAAAGAAGATGACCCTATTTTCAGGATTTCTTTTTGAATAGACCAATCCCATTTCAGATGTCTTATTTTTACTTTTATAAGGCTATTCTCCCCATAGAAGTAGTAAAGAACATATAGCAACGAAAAAAACTGAGAAGTAATGGTTGCGAGTGCTGCGCCTTTAATCCCCATATTCATAGGGAAAATGAATAAATAGTCCAGACATGTATTGATTACCGCACCAACAATCATGGAAATCATTGCAACTTTTGAATTTCCTTCTGATCGTATTACATTGTTTGCATTCACTACAAAGGGAAAGTAAAGGCTTCCAATAAGGATAATCCGCAAGTACTCTTTGGCATATGGAAGCAATGTATCCGTTGCTCCAAACATCTTTAGTATGGGATTCATCATCAAGTTACCTACGGTAAAAACAACGGCTCCCATTAGCATAGATGCTAAAAAAGAATTTCCTGCAACTTTTTTTGCTTTCTCCACCTCACCAGCTCCAAGATTTCTAGAAGTAGCCGAAGCAGCACCTATTCCGATTGTTTGAGCAAGAGCCATAATAGCCATTTGTACCGGAAAAGCAACCGTTAATCCACCAATCCCCAGATAGCCTACTCCCCGGCCAATAAAAATCGTATCAATGATATTGTATAATGCATTCACTAACATAGCGACAGTCGCAGGAGCAGAAAGACGAATTAGTAATGTAAGTATTTTTTCTGATCCCAATCGCTGACCTCTATCCATCTCTTTTTCCTCCTAATGAACAGGATTCTTAAAGTTGATTAATTTCCTTTCATCATTTGAACCTTCGTGATATAGTAAAAAATAAAGCAACCTATCTATATTGTAGTCCATATTGATTGGTTCAGCAAAGGTAAAAAAATAAAGGAGGTTCAAAATGCAATATACAGAAGCGACTCAAGGCAGGGTTTTTGTTCTTCGTTTAGAGCAGGGAGATCTTTTACCTGACACTATCGAATCTTTTGCACATCGTAAAGGGATTTCTTCCGGCGTTGTCTATCTCTTAGGAGCAACAGATCAAGATAGCAAAATAGTATCCGGTCCTAGAGATGCTGAATCAACAAGAATTCCTATGGATGTAAATGAACATTTACTAAACGACGTTTATGAATCTTTTGGTTTTGGCACTCTCTTTCCAGATGAAAACAAAGTTCCCTTTTTGCATTTACACGCCGGTTTTGGCAGAAACAAAAACGCTTTGGTAGGTTGCATCCGTCCCGGTGTAAGTGTTTGGCTTTATATGGAAGTAGTGATTATTGAATTACTGAATTGTACCGCAAAAAGAAAAGTGAACCCGGATAATGGATTCACTTTATTAGAGATAGACTGATCACTAAATAGACTGCTTGTTTTCCTATTTTTCGTTTCGGACAATTAGCATATCACACGTGACATGATGTAACACTTTGGTAGAAACACTGCCCAGCATCACTCTGCTAAAGCCACCTAAACCCCTGCTACCCATTATTAGCAGGTCTGGCTTTTCACGCTCTGCTAATACCAGTATTTCTTCTGCTGGCTCACCATAATCCAAAATAGTTTCAAGTTTTCCTTTATAGCCTTGGAAAATCTCCTGAGCACTCTCTAATATTTTTTTAGCACTATTTTCTACTTGCTTATCCATTTGCTCATTTAGCTCTCCACCTGTGTAATAGTTCGTTACTCTCAGCTTTTTCACGACAGTCATAACCAACACTTCTGCTTCAAACTTATCAGCGATTTGTCTTGCTTTTGTTAAAACTTTTAGCGACATGTCAGACCCATCGATGGCAACCAAAATTTTTTTCACAGGATCGCCTCCTTCATATATAAACAGGGTTCTTAACTGCTACTGGTGGAGTTTTAACTCCATCAGCCATCATTTATATTAATACCCCTAATCCTGCGAACTACACCATGGGCTGTATTGTTTTTTATTCTACTCTTTTTCTTAATGTCTCCAGAATGCCGACTTCCATCTCGTTGCATTCCAAAGTTTTCTGATGTCGTATTTCTTTACTCTTTAAGTCTCTAAGCTCTTTGGGAACTTTAACCCCTGTATGCTGGTATAATCGAGCGATTGCTTCGAATCCATCTTCTTCATCTGGCAGACCTAATGCTTTTACAACCGTATCAGCAAACTTATAGGCGCTTGCTGTAGCTGAAATAATCGTTGGCGTTTTGTCATTGGTTTTCTGCTTATAATCTTCATATACCTTATAAGCTACTGCCGTATGAGGGTCCATTAAATATTGATTTTTTTGATACATTTTTCTTATGGACTCCATGGTCTCTTCTTCATTTGCATAGTTAGCGTAAAACAAGTCAAGTCCACTTAAGATATAATCATCAGCTACATAATGTTTTTTCTCTTTAAGATCTTGCATGAATCGACTTATTCTTTCGCCATTTCCTCCAGATAAGTGATAAAGCAGTCTTTCTAAATTGCTGGAAATAAGTATATCCATCGAAGGAGAACTAGTAATATGAAATTCGCGCCGGATATCATACACACCTGTATTGATAAAATCTGTCAATACGTTGTTTCGATTTGATGCACAGATAAGTTTATTAACAGGTATCCCCAACTCTTTTGCATAAAAAGCGGCAAGTATATTCCCAAAATTCCCTGTTGGTACTACTATATTAATCGCATCACCATTTTCTATTTTCTTTTCTGTTATCATTTGAACATAAGCCCATATATAATAAGCTACTTGCGGTACAAGTCGTCCTATATTAATAGAATTAGCAGAAGAAAACTGGTATCCTGATGATGTCAGTTCTTTTTCGATTTTCTTATCCGCAAAAATTTTTTTAACCGCTGCCTGCGCATCATCAAAGTTACCTTTGATCGCAAAGACATGAGTATTATCTCCCTTTTGGGTTATCATTTGTCTTTCTTGCACTTGACTAACTCCTATATGAGGATAAAAAACAATAATCTCTGTTCCTTCTACATCAGCGAATCCTTCCAACGCTGCTTTTCCCGTATCTCCTGACGTAGCCGCTAAAATAACTGTTTTTCTACTTTCTTTTTCTTTTTCTATTGCTGTCGTTAACAAGTGTGGCAAAATAGAGAGTGCCATATCCTTAAACGCAGCCGTTTTTCCATGAAAAAGCTCCAGAAAATATACGTCTCCTGTATCAATCAATGGCGCTATACTGGCCGTGTCAAATTTACTGTCGTAAGCTTTGTTTACACATGTCTCTAGCTCTTCCTGAGAAAAATCTGTAAAAAAATGAGAAAGCACGATTTTTGCTATCTGCTGATATTCATATCCCACCAATTCATTTGGATTGATAGCTTTTTCAGGAAATTGCTTCGGTACAAAAAGACCATCATCTTCTGCAATACCCTTGATTATCGCTTGGGCAGAAGTCTTTTTATGCCCTGAATCTTTTTTTGCCCTTGTACTTATATATTCCATTTTATCCCCCTTTGTCTGTTAAAAAACCTTTTAATTACTGAATATAGCTTAATAGGCTATCCATCCATAAACAGTTTCATCTTCATCATTAATTAATTCTAACTCCAGCCATAAATTATTATTAACATCAATATGGTAATCCGTAACAAAAAAATCTCCTTCTCTTATGGTTTCACCCATAACCCAGGAATTAATATTTGGCTCAGACCAAACCGATGTTCCAAGTCCAACATATATCCATGTCTGCCACAGTTGATGCCCCAACTCCTGAACATTATCCACATTTTCATTATGCTCTATTTCATCCCAAGTATCGTATTCCCACTCAAGGTATAAGGGGTGTATTGTAATAAAATCAACGTTACGACCGGAAAATCCTTCAAACACCACCGCATACTGCTGACTTACATCATAGTGTAATAAATGAGAATTGTTTGATGTGCCTATCTCATCCCACTCTGGTTCCCCATAAACCCGTTTTACTTCATCAAAACTTGCGTTGACAGAAATGCCCGGTAACTCTCTTAGCCCTATAATCATTACTTTTCTGTCTCGACTGTATTCATTAACCATCGCATAAAAATTTTGATATTCGTAAAACAGTCCGCCTTCCCAATAAAAAGAATCAAAAGGATCTCCGTACATTCCAAATAATTCCTGTTCAGTAACACCTAAAAGTTCAGTATATCCGGAAGAGCGTAAGGCTTGATGTAAATCGTAGCTGATAGGCTCTTCATGAGGTTCCTCTTCTGTAGAATCTATGTTGGCCACTTGGTCCGATTCTTCATTCTGAGTAATTATCGAAGCGTCGGTGGTTGCTTGATCTTCTATTGCTTTCGCCTTTTTTTCATTTAAATCTTCTGTATTATTCAAACTAAACACAAGGAACAATACCAGTGCAATACCAGAAATAACAGCTCCTATTCCTAAAAATAGTTTGTTGTTTTTTTCAGAGCTTTTTTCTTCTGACAAATTCGAAGGCTGATAAGATGGCGTAGGTATGGGTAAAGGCGTTGGCAAAGGTGTAGGCGTAGGTGGATTTGATTCTTCTTCCGTAATTCCTTCTACCAAGGCATGTTGAAAACTTTCAGCTGTCTGAAAACGATTTTTTGCCATTACTGCCATTGCTTTTAAAAGAGCATTCTCAACAGTAGCCTCAATTTCAATGCCATACATTGAAGGAGGCACTAAATCATCTTCCACCATTCTGTCTAATGACTCGGGAGGCATATTGCCCGTTATAGCCCGGTACATGGTTGCGCCTGTTGCATAGATATCAGTCCATGGTCCCTGTTGGCCTTTAGAACGATATTGTTCTTCTGGCGTAAAACCTGGCTTCATAATGATCGACATGCTTCTTCCTTGTTCTTTTACGGATTGTCGAGCAGCGCCAAAATCAATTAAAACCACTTTTCCTTTTGCTGTAATAAAAATATTATCCGGACTGATGTCTCTGTGCAATGTATTGAAACGATGAACTTCTTTTAATGCTTCGAGTACCGGGACCATAATATTAATAGCCTGCTCAACAGATATTTTGCCGCCTTTATCTTGTATAAACTCTTTTAAGGTAACGCCTTCAATATAGCTCATCACAAGATACGCTGTTCCGTTTGCTTTGAAAAAATCTCTAACCGAAACAATATTAGGGTGGCCTTCAAATCTAGCCAATGTTTTTGCTTCCTGTAAAAATTTTTCTAATCCATCATGGTAATGTGCATTTAAGGTTCCCGAGTAAACAGAAATCTCTGTATTGCCTTGGCTTCTAGATGCTAAATCTTGAGGAAGATACTCTTTAATTGCTAATTTTACATCTAAATTCATGTCTTTAGCAAGATAGGTTACTCCAAATCCTCCTTGTCCTAAAGCTCTTCCGATCAAATATTTTTCTTGTAATATTGTACCAGGTTTCAAATGCATATGAGATAACGGACCAGCACCCTTCTCCCAACCACATAAAGGACAAATTGATTCCATTATATTGTCAGTCATACAGCCATGACATAATTGATCAGTGGTTTTCAAACGTCATCATCCTTCCCCGCAAAAGCTATCTCTCATACTATTATTATATGATGATTTCGAATTTTTAACAATATAGAGTCCTTTTTGTTTTCTACTGGAAGGTGTTTTAATATTTTATCCGCCAAAATAATGCTTCACCGACATATATATAATCAATATTGCTACCAGCAATATTCTTACTTTTGGATTTCAAAGCATTTCATCATCTTCCTTTCAAGAGATTTTTCAGTTTAATTTTTAAGGCTCTGCAGCTATCAAAACCATGGTTGATCTTGGATCCATCATAACGTAATTTTCTACTATCGGCATTTCATCAGTTGTTTCATAAATTTCCTCCACAAGCCTTTTCGACGTATCAGCTACACATTTCCATACGAAACCTTCAGGCAAGTCTGGAAGACGAACATTTTGCGGTTCCCAATGTGTGTTTAATCCTATATAAACGATTTCGTCTTTTTCATTTTTATCATCTCTACCTGCGTACATCATTCCTAACACGTGAACCTCACCACTAGGCTCTAAATACCATGGTTCCGACCCATGTTTACTCACTGAAGGCAATCCACAGAATGCTTCTTTCGCACAACCTCTTACCACCGGATGGTTTTTTCTAAACCTGATGAGACCTTTCACATATTTTAGTAAATCCTCATTCTTTTTTACTTGCTCCCAATTAAGCCAAGATATTTCATTATCTTGACAATAGGCATTGTTATTACCACGCTGAGAATTTGCAAACTCATCTCCCGCTCGAAGCATCGGGGTGCCGTGGCTGGTCAATAGCACCGTCATAGCATTTTTCATCATTCTTTTCCTTAGCTTCTGAATAAACTCATCTTCTGTATCACCTTCTACCCCGCAATTCCAACTATGGTTATGCTCTTCTCCATCTGTATTATCCCATCCGTTCGCCTTGTTATGTTTATTGTTATATGCATATAGATCATATAAAGTAAATCCATCATGACATGTAATAAAATTCACAGACGCCTTGGAACTGCAATTCTCTGATCCATATAAATCCTGAGATCCACTCATTCTGTCTGCCGCAATCTGTGCAAATCCACTATCACCTTTTAGAAACTGCCTCATTTCATCACGATATTTACCATTCCATTCAGACCACCTATTCCAAGAAGGAAAACTCCCTACTTGATAAAGTCCTGCTGCATCCCACGCTTCCGCAATTAGCTTCACCTTTGCCAAGATAGGATCAAATGCAAGATTTTGTAGTAAAGGTGGATTACTCATTGGAGAACCATCTTCATTTCTTCCTAAAATGGCCGCTAAATCAAAGCGAAAACCATCCACTCGATATTCAATAACCCAGTAACGCAAACAGTCTAAAATCATCCGTTGTACAATCGGATGGTTGCAGTTTAAAGTGTTGCCGCATCCACTGAAATTATAATAATAGCCATCCGGCGTTAATATATAATAAATACGGTTATCCAGTCCCTTAAAGGATATATATGGTCCTTTTTCATTTCCTTCTGCAGTATGATTAAACACTACATCTAAAAAAACTTCAATGCCGTTTTCATTAAGTTTTTTTATTAATGTTTTCAGCTCTTTTCCTTCACGATTGTATTCAACATTGGCTGTATAAGCTGTGTTGGGAGCAAAAAAGCTTACTGGGTTATAACCCCAGTAATCATATAATACTTCTCCATCCACTGTTCGCTGATCCATCATTTCGTCAAATTCAAAAATTGGCATTAGCTCTACCGCATTAACTCCCAAATCAATTAAGTAAGGAATTTTTTCCATCAACCCTGCAAATGTTCCTTTATGTTTCACTCCAGAAGAGGCATCTTTCGTATACCCTCTAACATGCAGCTCATAAATGATTAAATCTTGCATAGGGATATATGGTTGTTTGGAGTCTCCCCAGTCAAAATCACTGGTAACGACCCTTGCTCGATACTGTTGTCCATAAGCTGGCTTCTTCCCCCAATCACTCTGCCCTGTAACAGCTCTTGCATAAGGATCTAGTAAATATTTTGATTGATCAAAAATAATCCCTTTCTTAGGATTCCAAGGTCCCTCTACAGAATAGGCGTATTCAAACTCTTCAATATCAAGTCCAAAAACAATCATTGAGTAAACATTTCCAACTCGATATGTTTCTGGAAAAGGAAGAATTGCATAGGGTTCCTTTGCTTCTCGTTTAAATAATACTAATTTTATTGAAGTTGCATCCTGTGAATGAATGGTAAAGCTGACACCACCCGGAATAACCACGGTTCCATTTTCATCATACAACCCTGGCCGTATTGAAAATCCATTGATGACATCTATTGGCTTCATGTGCATTTCAGCTGTTTCATCATGATGACCTCTTTTTATTTGATCCATTTTCACTTCCCGCCTTTCTGGTATTACAAAAGCCAACCCTTGAAAACAGGCTGGCTTGTTATGTCCCACAATCGACTAAACGTTATTCAACTTCTTTATTCCTCCACTTGACCAACAATCTCCATTCTATCCAACACACCAGTCCCATGAGGAGACTTTTCATGTATTTTTTCTGTTAAATCCTGACCTGCCTGAAACTGACCTTGATGATTTCCTTCTTGCCACATACTTGATTCTGTTACATCGTAAACCAGGCCATCAACAACAATATACGCAGATCTACCATCTAAACCATCATACTCAGCTATCTCTTCCATCGTAAATGAAGGAAGCTCTTCATCGATTTTTTCTTCATGTATTTCTTCTGATGTTTCTTCTGGCGGTTCTGTTGCAACTTCTTCTGTAGTGGTATCTGAACAGCCAGCTATCACGAAAAGTAGCAACAACGCCATTAGGATTAGTTTCATTTTTGATGTAGTGAAATACGTTTTCATTTTCCAAAACCCTCCTACTTATCATTATTCTTCTAGTTATTTATTCAGGAAGATGAATCTTTTGTATTAATACCACGATTTAATAATACTAATCATATGAATCCCAATTTGGTGAATCCGCACTACCTTTTTCTTGTATCATTCTTCTTCTCTCTTTGCTTAAAAATAGTAGTACGATCATTAAAAAAATAGATGATCCAAAAAAGATAAGTGGCAAAACACTGATACCATAAATTTCTGCCATTTCACCTACAAACTTTTGAGAAGTCATTCCTCCAACAGAGAGAAAAAAATAAAACCAGGATGTGATCGTTCCTACATGTTTAGGAAAAAACTCTCCAGCTTGTATTAGAAAGATAGGAAACATTCCTGCTAATGCTAAACCAATTCCTATAAGGCTTAGTAATGCAATGATTGGATGATCTGTCTTTAACCATATAGCCGATATCAACATAAAAAACAAGGTTGTATGTAACATAAAAGGCATGTTTCCTATATGATCAGCTATTTTTCCAGCTATTAATCTACCGATGGTAAAGGAAAGCCAAAAAAACGCCGTCACCATACTATACGGAACTATATTCTCATCACCTAGTACGTGCCAATACTCACTAAACCAGGATCCTGCTGTAAACTCCGTCATAGGATAAACAAGAACAAACAGGGATATGCATATAAACGTTAATCCGAAAGGAAAGGATTCTTTTGTATTATTCTCTGTTTCAAAAACTGGCAAAAACTGAATATTCCTCACCATTGATAGCAATATAAACACGAGTATTACAATCGGTACATATCCAAATCGCCAGTTTCCTATGACTAGCGCCAAGCTAGCCATTACAGGAGCTGTGATTGATCCGATGCCAAAAAAAGCATTCATTAAAGAAACTCTTTTACCCGTATGATTTTCACTCGCCATCACGATATAAGCTGAAAGTAAATTTTGAAACGTCCCGTAAGAAAATCCACTAAAGGCTATACCCGCATAAAGAAAGTATTTGTCTGAAGATAAAATGATGAATCCAATGCCTGTCAACCATACTCCAACAGCTACCAAAAGTAATTTTTTCATTTTGAGACATTCTAATAATTTGGTCCTTGCTATAAGGCTTATGATAAAACCTATTTGAAGCACCACCATCACATTTCCAGCTTCCGCATAACTCAGTTCAAAAGTAGCCCGAATATCTGGTAACAATGAAAATATAATATTAACAGCCATTCCGATCGTAAAAAAAGCAAGGCATCCTACATGAAATTCTTTGTTTTTTAACATCACATTCATCTCTACTTTCCTATTATTTATCTAACTGTTTTATTTTTGAATATATTCATGGATCTGGTGAAAAAATTAGTATCCTGTATAAGTATATTCTTTATTGATTGGGTATTAAATAGATCACCTACATTATAGCAGAAGATAAATAAAATAACCTTTAAGTCCCACCTAATAATGATAACCTTCATTTTCTGTACAGAAAACGAACAAAGGAGAGATTCTATGTATTATTGGCTCAGAATATATTTTATAACTATCATTGTGTTTTTTTCTATTGATCTATTATGGCTTGGCCTTATCGCAAAACCTTTTTATCAAAATCAAATAGGATTCTTATTAAGTTCACGGGTTAATTGGCCTGCTGCCGCTACTTTTTATCTGTTGTATATTGGTGGGATGGTTTATTTTGTCCTCCGGCCGGCACTTCAACAAGATAGCTGGATGGTTGCGTTATATACCGGCGCTCTGTTTGGTTTTATCACTTATGCTACTTACGACCTGACTAATCTAGCTACCATTAAAAACTGGCCATTGTTGGTTACAATAGTAGACCTGCTATGGGGTACTTTTCTGGGAGCATCTGTCTCTACCGCTACGTTTCTGATTTTAGAATCTCTTAAATGGAATCAATAGGTCTCACCGGTTGAATTACCTAATCAACATATGGTATGATAATTCTGGATGATCGTTAACGGAAAGGCAATTAAAATGAACGCTGAAAGGGTGGTTCTATGGCTTTTGCATTATCAGAATTGAAATTAACCAGTAGCGCTTTTGAGTTCGGTAAAAAAATTCCTCAGAAGCATACAGGCGAAGGTGTTGACGTCTCTCCTTCATTAAGCTGGCAAAATATCCCTGAAGGAACTAAATCCTTCGCTGTCGTTTGCCATGATCCGGATGCTCCTAAAGTAGAGCCTGGCAACTACGGATTTGTCCACTGGGTACTTTACAATATACCCGGTGATGTTACAACCCTACCGGAAGGTACTGGGGATTTCACAACAGGAATGAATGATTTTGGAAAAGAAGGTTTTATGGGTCCTATGCCTCCAGAAGGTCATGGCCCTCATTATTACTACTTTATGATCTTTGCGCTAGACGAGAACTTACATCTTGAAGCAGGCCTTACTTTATGGGAACTTTTTGAAAAAATCGAACCACATGTGCTTGGAATGAATCGTCTGATTGGTGAATATGAACGTTTTTAATCCTCTTTCTTTTCAATTCATATTTATGAACTCAAAAGTCCTGGCGCTTTTAATAGCGACCAGGACTTTTTTTACTTTAGCACTCTACCGGATAACTCGCTGTAAATGCATACCCTTTAACAACTTCAATATATCCACTAAGCTCCTGGTCCACTTCCTGATCACCAGTATCAACCAGCAATGCCTCCCCGTTTAGTGATAACAATTTCGCTCCTGTTGCTACTACTATGATATTCTTTTTTCCCACCTTCCGTATAATCCGTGGACTTATTTGCTGATTTCCACGTCCAAAAATATTTCCTTGCCCTCCAATAATAGTAACCATTATCTTCACTCTTCCTTCATGCTGCCTTATATGCTCCCATATTTGCGACTCTGATACATCCACCGCCACTGTCTTTCCATCTTTTACCAAATCAACCCCCAGGAGAGTTCCCTCTATGTCCATTGCCTGGAGTATTGATTTAGTAGTAGTTCCCGGCCCTACCACATATAATACATCACCTTCCATTTTGCTAATGACATGATCTACAATCCCCATCAATTCTTCAGCTTCTGTGGGAGCCGCCGACTTAGTGCTTTGTACTCTGTTACCAGCTTCCGGAACCGACAAATAACCATAAAGTTTAGCACTTAACCTTCCTTCCCGAAAAATATCTTCATCTATATCCATCACTTCAGCAAGTTTTGTGTTTTCAATCATTCCCAACACAAAATCTTTTGCAACTAAGCCTGCATTTCTTGAATTCGTTGCATAGACTGCCGAGTGTATTTTAACACCAGCCGGTATTCCAACAACAGGAATGCTATCTCCAATCGCTTCAAAAATATTTCTAGCGGTTCCATCACCACCAGCAAAAATGATTAAATCTACCCCAGCCTTTTTTAGCAGCAAAGCCGCCGCCTTTGTATCCTCTGCTGTTGTCCTCTTTTCACCTTGTCTGCCAACTATTTTTGCCGTAATGCCTAACTCCGTTAATTGAATTTCTCCCATTTCTCCACCATATGTGTAAAATTGTAGTTGCTCTTTGATGGGTTCCAACTCTTTTAGGGCGAAAGAAGCTCTCTTTGAAGATTCCGGCTCTGCTCCCATCGCCAACGCTTTATCAATAATATTCCACCCATCACTTCCCTTTAAGCCTACTCTACCCCCTAGTCCTGCAATGGGATTAATAATAACACCAACAGCCTTTTTATTCTCACACATTTAGAACCACCACCCCTTTCTTCAGCTTCTTCTTTGATTCTATCTTCATTCTGTCATCGCTGTCAACAAAAAAGCCCCCGTTGTTAGACGGGAGCCTTACATGTATCATCTTAAAGCATAATCTCTATTTCACTTTCTTCCATTAAATCATTAATTAACGCCATTTGTTCTTCCTGCTGCTTTTCCATGATAAGCTGTTCGCGAAGTTGTTCTTTCATTTCTTCATAGGGCGGTAACTCCATCATTGCCATTTCTTCTTCAGATAGTTCCTGTCCTTCTGCTTCCATAGCTTCCATTTGCGCCTGATACTGCTGTTCATGAAGATCATAATACTCACGAAGTTCGCTTTCTTCAACACTTACCTCTGTGCTGTTCTGATCAAGAAAGGTATCAACGGTAAGTTCTACTGTAAGCATCTCCTTGAATTCATCTTCTGTAAACTGATTTACTTCCAAAGCATCCAGAAATTGTTCTTCTGTCTCAAATTGTTCTTTTACCATATCTAGTTCTGCCTTTATATCGTCTTCAGTTACTTCAACACCTTGAGCAGTAGCCTCTTGAAAAATAACTTCCTGCTGAACCAGCTGTTCAATTAATTGCTCTTTTAATTGTTCTTTCATCGCATCGCCATCTTCACCTTCCATCACCATCCCTTGTTGCTCATTAACAGCAATAGATCTTTCTAATTGCCTCTGAAAAAGACCGCTATCAATCGCTTCGCCATTCACCATTGCAACAGGCTCCCCTGTCTCTTGCACAGCCTCTGCTTGTTCCCCGTTTTCTAGCGCTTCATCATTCTCCAGATCTTCACCAGCGCCTCCACACGCAACCATAAACATTGTCAGTAGCAACGTTACCAATAAAATACTTCTCTTCTTAGGTACCACCATAAAACTCCTTTCAGTTATCCTTTATTGATTTTGTTGAAATAGTATCTATTTATTTCAACGTAGTGGTCATAATAACATATCTGTTTTCACTTTTAAACCGTTATGATAATTTTTTTATGTTTTGTGTTTAGAATCACTCTTTTGTCTTCCTTTATTTTCATAGAGCAGACACTAATCAGTTTTCATTTTACTTTGGAGCAACTTCGATTTAAAAACAAAAAACAGTCTTTGCATTATCTTCACAAAGCTGTTTTTATATTTTATTCCAAGAATATTACCCTGAACAGCCTTCCCACTTCTCTTTATTCGCATAGATCTTCCCATCGAATTCATCACTATTCAGATGATCCACAATCTTCAAATATCTGCCCCGCACCTTTGCAAAACTCTACCGGCACCGTTAAAACAACTCCTGTGTCTGGCTGATTTAAATCTCCCACAATTCGTTCTATTGCTCCTATTACTTTTTCTCGCTCTTCATCAGATTGAATTAAAACAAAAATGGTTTTATTTTGACCCGGCTCCTGATCTTCTTCCTTAAATTTAGCAAAAAAAGGAACGTGATGAGCCATGATATGCGCCATTCCCATACTGTCCAACACAGTAGAACCTTTGATTCCTTCCTGATAAAATTCATCCAAGATATAAAATACATTTGCCGGGTTATTGATAATCGCAATTAACAACCGCATCAGAATACCTCCTTTGTACCTGTTCACAAACAATCTACTTTTTGGTTTCTTATATTAAAGATATCATTATTTCATTTATTTGACAATCATCTCCCCATCTCAAAATTGAATTTCGAGAATAAAAAATGCCCTTCGGAATGCATCTTTTTCCGAAAGGCATGAATCCTACAAGTAACACTCTAATCGTTATTCCAGCACATTTCTACGCTACGTCTTCAGACGGCGCCCCTTCATACTTTGCCATATCAAATCCTACAATTGCAAAGATTAATGAAATTGCCATTGCAGCGAGAATAAAGAATGCATATGGTGCGTATGTGAAAGGATGCACTCCATAAAGACCATAAACAAACACACCGCAAGGTCCCCAAGGAATTAAGGAAGAAGGCAATGTACCCCAGTTTTCGGATATCCTAGTAACATTCTTGGCATGCAATCCATTTTCTTCAAAAGCATGCTTAAACGTTCTACAGATTAATGTGTGAGTCAGATAATGAGAGAGAACTGTCATGATAAGGAATAATGTAGTGAAATGAGCTGTAATTGCTAAAGCTTTAGGTGTTTTGGCTAAGCTCAGTAAATTTTCAAGCATTACTTCTGTCATTCTTGTATGCTCAATGATTCCACCAAACATTAGTGTGATTAAAATCATAGAGATAGTCCACATCATACTTTGTAGTCCCCCCCTGGAGAGGACACCATCAACGATTGCCATGCCAGTATCCATCGTAAACCCATAGTGCATGGAGGTTATCACAGAACCCAAGTTAGCTCCTTGAAAAAGAAGAGCCCAAACCCCACCAATAATAGCACCTACAGACAAAGCGGCAATTGGAGGAACTCGTTTAATGATCATAGCAAGAACTAAAATCATTGGCACAAGCATAAGGGGATTAACATTAAACGTCGAAGTAATAGCACTATTAATTTCAGCAATTTGATCATAATCCATATTTGCACCTGCAAACTGTGAACCTAATATGCCGAAAAGGACTAGAGCAATTAGATACGCTGGACCTGAAACCTTTAGCATATGCTTTATATGGTCATAAATATTAACCCCACCAGTACCAGACGCTACCACTGTAGTATCGGATAAAGGAGACAACTTATCACCAAAATATGCACCAGATACGATGGCACCAACAGTCATACCACTAGGTACGCCCATACCTTCACCGATAACAAACATGGCAAGTCCAACGGTACCAAGAGAGTTCCAAGAACTACCGGTAAATACTGATACCAAAGAACACACGATAAGTGTGGCTACTAAAAACAATTGCGGAGAAATAAGTTGTAATCCGTAATAAACGACTGTTGGTACAATGCCACCTTCAATCCAGGCCCCGATTAAAATACCAACAATTGTCAAAATCAATACGGCGTCTAGGGCAAAGTTTATCCCTTTAAGCATCCCTTCCTGCACGGTGCTCCATTTATGCCCCATCCAGAAAATAGCAACTAATGCTGCAACGGCTACAGAGAAAAATAATGGGATATGAGCATCAACCCCGAAACCTAAGTAAGTAGTCATAACGATAACAACAAGTGCAATTAGCGGTGTAAAAGCCTGAGCCGGTGTTGGCTTAGGAAAATTCTTATTGTCGTAATTCATAGATACCCTCCTAAAATTTTAATAACTCCTTTGGTAATTTCTTACGGTGTTGCCTATGGTTTCCGTCCAACCTTTATCCATAAGACTTGCCTTTTCCTTCCACCTCCTTTTACTAAAAGATTATAAAATCCAAAACAGTCCACTTTAGTGTTTTGCAGGCTTTTTCGACAGGGAATGTTTTGGTTTTCAGTTTATTCGGAATTTTCAATCTATGTTACGCATTAAGATTTCACCTTTGAAGTTATTATTTGAACTCATTCGCCGAAAAAACATACTGTCTTTTCACCTTAAAATGTCATTTGATCTGCATTTTTTGATAACTTACTGACGATTATACCGAATTATTGCAATTAATTCAATATTATTAACGAATTTTATATTAATTTTTTGAAAAATATTAAGATTTTCTAAAAAATGCATGGAATGTTTCATATGCGCAAGGATTCGATTTTTTACTAAGCAAAAAACCGCCTAAGCGGTTTAAGTGAGTTTCTTATATAAGGTCATTTCTGATGACGGATGACGTAATGCTTTCATTTTAGGAACATTTCTTTCAAAGTGCTCTGTTTTTTGATGCGCTTCCACCGCTTTCATATTTTCCCACTCTTCAATAAATGTCATCACATGATCATTATGAATATCCTGATACAGTTGGTAGGTTATACAACCCTCTTCTTCTCTGCTTTTCTCAACCATTTCCTGAGCCAATGCCTTAAACGCTTCCAGCTTTCCCTGTTTTACAATGCTTTTGGCAACAATAACAACCATAGCCGTCTTCCCTCCTTTTTCCATTATTATAGCACCAATAAGGTTTGTCTGCAGCCTTAGAAGATACTCACATATTTATTCGTAAATCATCTCAATATTAAAACCGTTCACAGTGAGTTCATCTATCAAGGGTAATATTTTATAAGAAGAAATTTGTTTTAAGAGGTGTTGAATAAATGAATTATAAAGAAGCGATTCAAGAAAAATCTTTCTATAAATATATTCTTATCTTTTTTATTTTTGCTTTATATTTATTCTTGCAGAATCAGTATAATGCAATCCGCCCTGACATGTTTCGAAATATATTGACCTCTTTCGGCGTCTTTAGTCCGGTTCTTTTTTTATTGTTCTCTTTTATACGGCCTTTCGCTTTTTTTCCTATAACCATCTTTTATCTAGCCAGCGGCTTAGCTTTTGGCCCGTTTTGGGGAGGAATATTAGCGACTCTCGGTGCCATCGCCGGAGCCTTAACGGCCCATATGGTAGCACAAAAGGCAGGAATTGAATTTTTGCCTTCTGCCTTGCAGGAAAAAATATTCAACGCTAAAAACATGATAAATCAAAATGGATTTCACTCGATACTAATGATTCGGTTTATCCCGTTACTCAGCTTTGATTTAATTAGTTTTGCCAGCGGTCTAGCCAACATTCACCGAAAACCATATATGCTCGGAACGGTCCTTGGAACTACTCCAAGAATTTTTGCCTATACCTTTCTCGGCTCCAGCATTGTTACTATTTCCGATGCCAATCTTTGGACCATTTTGTTTCTATTTATGATTATCTTTATACTTCCCCTGGGCGTCTACAAAAAAATACATGGATATAAATTCAACCATTAGTCTTTCAATAATACCTTTTACTCTGCTCCTCGAAAAAGATGACCGCGAGTAATCCCTTCGTTTTTTAATGCCTCTAATCGTTTTTTATCCACCTTGTTACAGGTTCCTTTTTGGGCATTGATATACATTTGAGCTATTTCCATCGTTTCTTGTTTTTCTTCATGCAGAAAATTCAATCTCATAATGCCAATACCCGCTTCAGCTAAGTCCTGCATATTTTCTAAAAGTAATAATCTTTTCGAATTATAAACTTCCGAATAACCAGTAGCATGACGATAAATCGGAAAATGTTCTGATTTTCGATCTTTCAAAAAAAACAGTTCGTCCCGACACAGTTCATTCCGACAAGGGATGCTTTTGCTTCGACACTCATTATTTCCCTTAACCAAACAATGTTTCAATGCCATTACGGGCAAAAAACCAAACCCAAGGAGTTCTGTTTTGGATGGTATCAGATCCATTTCTTTTATCTGTGATAAATTCACTTCCGGGGATAAGGCAACTCGTTGCAGCATATGATGTTGATAATAATAGCAAAGAGAACGATCATTGACGATATTTAAGGATATATCTCCCATTATTTCAAAAGACTTAAATACTTCTATATGGCCTACATTTTGGATCAATACCGTATCCAAACCCAATGCCTGGATTTTCTGTCGATACTGAATCAGTTCTTCATCCGAAACTAATTTAAGTATTTCCGGTACCAGCTTTCCTTTAAACCTGTGTTTAGCCACCACTTTTATGGCGTCTTCTAATAAATCTGGATTCCGAAAATAAATAATAGGTATTTCACTCCCAGAATCCACCAACAACAAGGCTTCTAACTGTTCTAAACTGGTTACAGAACATGAAAATTTCAGCTCTTTCTTACTCCACTTTCTCTCCGAATCATTTTTCTGTATCTGATTCACCTCTATCAGTGATTTTGCAGAGCCTTTCTGCCTTTGATGCCATTTGCTTCTTTCCTGAATTAACGCTTCCACCAAATCTCGCCTTAGCTCATTTAAAGCCTTGATCGGAACTGCCAAGCCCGATCCAAGATGAACGATCATCTCTTGAGCCTTAAAAGGGGTGCCACCTAATTTTGACATTTGAAGCATCGCTTTTTCTTCTGATAATGGCTTATTCAGTGCTCTTTCAGGGACATCCTCCGCCCATACTTCTATTTCTTGACTCCCATCGGATATCTTCCCATATAATGCTTCTCCATCTTTAATCGATACTTCTATCTTTACTGGTATCTCTAGCATTTCCTTGTGATAGGTTTCTTTAAGGGATTTTATCCCTATCTCATCGTATGTCTTAAATACCTGTTCTTTTGAATAACACTCATGCTTAAAATTTACTTTACATATGGCGCCCGCCGCACAATATGTTACCATTTTACCATTTTGCTCTATTCGTTCAGCTCTTCCACCAAAAGATTTCCCATCTCTTCTTATCTGTATCTCGTCGTTCTGAGATAAAGTTTCTTCCAGTTTTAAGCTTAGCTGTTGTTTCTTTTTATCGTAGCCTATAACCGATCCAAGTAAGTACCCCTGGTTTCCAGAATGGTAAGAACTCATTAAACGAGCTCCTTCATCTCCAAATAGATGTCCTCTTGTAAAACCCCGGTTAAAAACGGCTAGTTCCTTTTCTTTTGCCTCTTCCCTTACTTTTTTACCTGCTTCTATTGCATCTAACATGTTCCGATAAGCTCGGACAACAGCCGCAACGTACTCCGGACTTTTCATCCGACCTTCTATCTTAAAGGAAAATGCACCAGCATCAACAAGATGATGAAGCTCTTTTAATGTACAAAGATCTTTGGGGCTCAGTAAATAGCGATCCTTAAAGCTATCGACAGGCTTCCTGGTTTTTTCTGTTGTTAACGTATATAATTGGCGACAAGGTTGAGCACACCTGCCACGATTACCACTTCTTCCACCAATCATACTGCTCATCAAACACTGTCCTGAAACAGAAATACATAAAGCTCCATGAACAAATACCTCTAAGGCAAGATTTGTTTTTTTCTTCACTTGCCGAATGGTTTCTAAGGACATTTCTCGTCCTAGCACGACCCGTTGCACCCCTAGTTTTTCAAGATAATGAACATCCGCCATTGTTTGAACAGACATTTGTGTCGAACAATGCACATCCCAATCAGGATACGTCTTTCGAATATAGTCTAGCACACCGATATCCTGAACAATGATCGCATCCACATCATGATTATAGAGAAATGCTAAGTAAGCCTTCAGCGTGTCCATCTCGTCATTAAAAACCAATGTATTCACCGTCACATACACAGCTACACCTCTGACATGACAATATTGAACCGCTTTTACCAATTCTTCCTTCGTAAAATTCCCAGCAAACTTTCTGGCTCCGAACGCTTTTCCTGATAAATAAACGGCATCCGCTCTATTTTGCACGGCTGCTCTTAAAGCCTCACTATTTCCTGCCGGCGCTAACAATTCGTATCTCTTTTTCATTGATTTCACTTCTCCATTGTTTTTCATTCTTTATTTCGGGTATAGGTTGTTTGAGTTCCATTTTAAATCATATTTTATCACAAAAGGAGGGATCCTGTTGGATCATAATTTATTAATTGGCGGTTCTGCTGGTCAAGGGATGGACACTTTATCCAGTTTATTGGAACGCTATCTTATGCGTCAGGGCTATCACGTTTTTGTTCACAAGGATTATATGTCCAGAGTCCGTGGTGGTCACAATTTTATTCAAATTCGTTTTAGCGATCAGGCTTTAACATCACATCGACATTCCTTGGATTTAATCCTGGCTTTTGATAAAACCACTATCGAAGAACATCAATCAAGACTTCTCCCCGATGGATATATCCTCTGCGATGAAAAGATAGCAACTGAGGATGATCATGTATTACGTTTTCCCATCGAAGCTTCTGCAAAAGAATCCGGAAATCCTAAAACCTTTACAAGTGTTTTTTTAGGTTTATTGATTACATGGTATGGCTTAAATCCAGAATCAATGGAAAAAATGATCTCACAAGCATTTCAAGACCGATCACCTGAAGCCAATATTAATGCTTATCGACTAGGCACAAAGTTAACAAAACCATCTGTAGCCTTACCAGCAGGAAAAGTTACTGATCAACTATTATTAAACGGTAATCAAGCCATTGCTTTAGGTGCCATTGCTGCAGGTGTAACCTTTTACAGTGCGTATCCAATGACACCTTCCACCAGCATCATGAATTATCTAGCTTCAAAACAAGAGGCGGCCGGTATCGTAGTTGAGCAGGCAGAGGATGAAATTGCGGCTATCAACATGGCCATTGGTGCTAACTATGCCGGGGTTCGTGCAATGACCGGCACTTCCGGTGGTGGCTTTTCTTTAATGACAGAAGCCCTGGGATTATCCGGAATTACAGAAACCCCTCTCGTAGTGGCTAATGTTCAACGACCTGGCCCCGCAACCGGACTCCCTACTCGAACAGAACAAAGTGACCTCAGTTTTTTATTAACAGCTTCTCACGGTGAAACCCCAAGGATGATTACGGCTTTACGTAACCCAAAGGAGTCGTTTTATCAAACCGCAAGAGCTTTTAATCTTTCAGAGAAATACCAGTTACCGGTCATTCTATTAAGTGACCAGTATTTAGCTGATTATACGGTTACTACCGATACCTTCGATCTTTCTGATGTAACCATCGAAAGACACCTGTCCAGTTCCAACCACTATCAGGAGGATTTTTCTTATAAAAGATATGCTTTAACGGAAAATGGTATTTCGCCCAGACTCATCCCCGGAAAAGCGACAAACCAAATTGTATTAGCTGACAGCGATGAACATGACGAGGCTGGTCACATTACAGAGTCAGCAACCACCAGAATAGCAATGATGAAAAAACGAATGGGAAAAATGGATTTACTGCAAGAAGAGATTGAAGAACCCTGGCATTGGGGCGTAGATCAACCGGAAGTTTTATTATTAGCTTGGGGATCCACGGCTGGACCGTTACAAGAAGCATTATCCTTACTACAGGAAGATAATGATTTCCCTGCTACGGCGGCCCTTATTTTTGGCGATTTATGGCCATTACCGGTTCAACGATTAGAAAAGCTGGCAAAAACAGCAAAAACCATCGTGAATATCGAGCAAAACTATACCGGTCAACTGGCAAAACTGATTCGGCAAGAAACTGGCATTAAATGTCAGCATAGTTATCTGAAATATGACGGAAGACAAATGACACCAGAAGAAATTGTTATTGCCTTAAAAAAGGAGGTACTATAAATGACCGATGTAAAATGTTTTCATTCCACTGACCCATCTGCATGGTGCCCCGGCTGTGGAAATCATGCTCTTTTAGCTGCTTTGAAGGAAGCCCTTGCCCAGCTTAATAAAAATCCCCACGAAGTACTTGTATGTTCCGGCATTGGCCAAGCTGCTAAAACACCTCATTATATTAACGCTAACGGGTTTAATGGATTACATGGTCGAGCATTACCACCAGCCTTCGGCGCCAAAGTTGCTAATAAAGACTTGACTGTCATCATTAATACTGGTGATGGCGATTCCTACGGCGAAGGTGGAAATCACTTTATCCACAATATGAGACGAAACCTTGATGTTGCCCATTTCGTCCACGATAATATGATTTACGGACTTACCAAAGGCCAAGCTTCTCCTACGACCGAAATAAGCCATACAACAGAAATTCAGACAGAAGGGGTTACTCTGGATCCAATAAAACCATTAGCATTAGCGATCACCATAGGAGCTACTTTTGTTGCCAGAGGTTTTGTCGGAGAAAGAGAACAGTTAATCGATTTAATGAAGCAAGCAATAACACATCCTGGATATGCCTTACTGGACATTTTCCAACCCTGTGTTGTCTTTAATAAAATTAATACGTTTCAGTGGTATAAAGAAAAAACCTATAAACTGTCCGAAGATTACAATCCCAGCGATAAACAACAGGCACTCCAGAAAGCATTTGAGTGGAAAGATGGCATTCCTCTGGGCGTTCTTTACCAAGAAAAAAGACCAACCTATACGGAACAACGAAAAGTTCTTAAGGATGGTCCAGCTTTAGTGGATCGAGATCTTTCTCCAGACCGAGTAACTGCTTTCTTTGATGACTTCCGATAAGCATCGGCAAAAAGCCAGAGCGAAGAATACGCTCCGGCTTTTTATATACCTTATCAACGAAAAATGTCTTCTACTTTTCCCTCTCTCTCAATCTGTAGCAGTTCATCACAGCCACCTATAAATTCATCTTCAACAAAGATCTGCGGTACCGTATCGCTACCTGTGATTTTGGTTAACCGCTGCATTTCTGCTTGATCATTTTCAATGACAATTTCTTCAAATTCAATACCGTTCTGAACCAACACTTCTTTAGCCCGAACACAGAATGGGCAAAAAGTCCAACTATATAGTTTTACTTTTTTCATTTTTTGCTACCTCCTATCTATTTCCAACTGCTTTTTTCTTTTTCTGTTGACTAAAACCCTTCAAACAAGCGGATTTTTTCTTCAACAAATGCCGGGATCGGACAAGACAATTCTTTTTCAAAATCATAACTTACATGAAATATTTCTCCCTCTAATACTATTTCTTCTGTGCCTTCTTTGCAAACAGTAAAATGGATAGGAATACTTTTATTACCTAGTTTAGGCACCCGTACATAAATATCCAGAACTTCATCGTAACGAGCTGGTTTTTTATACTCCATTGTTACTTTCGCAACAACAGAATCAAATTCATGGTTTTTTAACAATTCGCCATAATCCAGCCCTATATTCCTCAAATATTCAACCCAGGCCATATCCAAGTAAGTTAAATAGTTAGCATTAAAAACAATTTGCTGCATATCTACCTCTGGATACCTTACCCTGATTTGATGATAAAATCGATAATCTTTAACCGCCGAATGAACCGGCTGCATACTATCCCCCCTTTACTTCCCAGGATCCTTTACAGCTGCTATAATAGTCACTTCTACCAGCAAATCCTCCCGGGCCATTTTTGCCTCCACGCATGTTCTAACTGGTTCAAATTCATCTTCAATCCAAGCATCCCATACTTCATTCATATCACTAAAAAATGACATGTCTTTAATGTGGATAAGGGCTGAAAGTATATGTCTTTTATCAGATCCATATTTTTCTAAAAGATCCTGAACTTTTTCCAGTGTTTTTAACGTCTGATCTTTCACGCTTTCTCCAGCACTAACCTGCCCACATAAATATACCGTTCCGTTATGAATCACCGCTTTGCTCATTCTACCATTTCCTTCATACCGTATAAGCGACATCTCTTCCTCATCCCTTCTAAATGTTTTCTGCTTTTTAATGATACCAATTTCTAATGATAGCAAATCTCTTTTACTTCAAGTTTTTTCACGACAATTTTTTCAACGTTCATTTCCTCAAACATACACCATATTATCTCCGGTATCAAGTGTTGCCGTCTTTATTTTTCATCCTTTATTAGTTACAATAAACGTATACGAATCATCAAAGGAGGATTTCCTGTGAATCTTAAAAGAGTGCGCCTATATAAAAAGTCAGATCAACAACCAGGTCCAGTCGTCTATTGGATGAGTCGTGACCAACGAGTTCATGATCATTGGGGTCTTATTTTTGCACAAAAATTAGCTAAACAGTATAACGCTCCTCTCTGTGTGGTTTTTTCTATGGTGCCTGATTTTCTTGGTGCTGCCTTACGACAGTATGACTTTATGCTAAAAGGGTTGGAAGAAGTAGAAGAAACACTCAGTCAGCATAACATCTCTTTCTTTTTATTGTTAGGAGCAGCACCTGAAACCTTGCCCGCTTTTATCGATGAGCACCATATATCCGCTTTAGTAACGGATTTTAGCCCCTTAAAAATCCACCGAAGTTGGCTTCGAGCTTTGAAAGAAAAAATTTCTATCCCAATCTATCAAGTGGACTCTCATAATATCATTCCCTGTTGGGAGGTTTCTAAAAAACAAGAATATGCGGCTTACACATTACGACCTAAAATAAAAAAACTCTTACCTGAGTTTCTTGAGCCTTTTCCAGAATTAATGGTGCATCCTTTTTCATGGCCAGCCAGAATAACCTTTACCGACTGGACCAATATTCGTAGTACCCTTGATGTGGATCCTCAGGTTCCTCCTGTCGATTGGCTTGTTCCAGGCGAAACCGCCGGAAAAGCCATGCTAAACCACTTTATTGAGAGCCGCTTGCCACGATATCATTCGCACCGCAATGACCCTTTAGGTAATGCTGTTTCCAACTTATCACCTTATTTTCATTTTGGGCATATTTCACCTCAACGAGCAGCACTGGCGGTAAGCCAGCAAGAAAAATACCCTTCTTCAAAAGAAAGTTTCTTAGAAGAATTGATTGTCCGGAGGGAGTTATCCGATAATTTTTGTTACTATAACACGGATTATGATAACGATCTTTCTTTTCCCAACTGGGCAAAATCATCACTTTTGGCCCATATAAATGACGATCGGGAATATCTTTATTCTTTACAGGAATTTGAAAACGCAAATACTCATGATGAACTTTGGAACGCTTGTCAGCGCAATATCATTTTAACCGGAAAATTGCATGGTTACCTAAGAATGTATTGGGCAAAGAAAATGCTAGAATGGAGCCCCACCCCAAAATCAGCCCAACAGAACGCTATTTACTTAAATGATAAATATTGTCTTGACGGTAGAGATCCTAATGGTTATGCTGGTATTGCCTGGAGTATTGGAGGTATTCATGATCGAGCATAGTTTGAACGGCCTATTTTTGGTAAAGTCCGGTATATGAACCAAAACGGTTGCAAAAGAAAATTTGATGTTGATGCTTACATCCATCAAATCAATGCTCATTTGGAATAATAAAAATCCCATCTTGTTTATGGTGGGTTTTTCTTATCATCATACAAAGAATAATCCGAAAATATTCAAAATCTATTCTCGTAGGAACCATCATTTTACGCATATGTGCAAAGAAATCATATGACGCAGAAACAGTCTTTCGAAAGGGGTATTTTATGTTAGACCGATATAAACCAATGAACCCATCACACTGGAACGGGAGAATTGACAGCTTGGAAAATTTTTCAGCTTATCGTTGGCATCAGTGGGTTCAGCCTTTAGATTTAAGGGATGATCTCTCCGCCTTCTCACCCAAAAGCGGATTTGCCTTTTTAGGTTTTAAGTGTGATGAGGGAATTCGACGCAATGGTGGACGACAAGGAGCTTCTAAAGGACCTGACAGCATCAGAAAAGAACTTGCTAATTTACCATGCTACTTCACCGAAGATATTACTCTATTCGATGCCGGAGACATTTTATGTGAAGATAACAACTTGGAGGAAAGCCAGCATCAACTTGCGCAAGCGGTTAATCAAATGTTAGCCCTTAATCTATTTCCTATTGTTTTAGGAGGCGGCCATGAGTTAGCTTATGGTCATTACAACGGAATATTAAAATCTGTAAAAAAAAGGAAAAACTATCCTAAAATTGGTATTTTTAATTTTGATGCTCATTTTGATTTGCGCCCTTATCCTGATGGCGGAAGTTCTGGCACTATGTTTAAGCAGATCGCCGATGAAAACACTAAGGAAGATCTTCCTTTCTCCTACTTCTGTGCTGGCCTTCAGAAGCATAGCAATACGATTCAACTTTTCAAAACGGCAGATGCTCTTGGTACTGATTATCTACTGGCATCAGAAATGATTCAAGATGACCACTGGCATATTGTAGAGAAGGTAGAAGGATTTATTAATCGAAATGAATACCTTTATCTTACTGTCTGTTCGGATGTTTTTTCCACTGCTTTTGCACCTGGTGTTAGTGCTGCCCAACCTTTAGGTATTGACCCCGAGTTAGCAATAAAGGTGATCAAACTACTGCTACGTTCAGGAAAAGTGTTAAGTTTTGATATTGCCGAAGTATCTCCACGCTTTGATCTGGATCACACAACTGCCAGTTTAGCCCGAGTCATTATCTTTTCGTTGGTAAATACCCTCTGTGAATCGTGGCAAAAAATTCAATGGCATGCCTATTAGAATCCAGCGAAATATTATCTAGTGGACGCTTATTGTTCATTGATGAATTATATGATAGTATTTTATCGATATTTGATATCGATTTTCGATATTTTTGAAGGTTGCGTTGAATGATGAAATAGAGGTGAATGCGATGCAAGACAAAGTACTCCGCAAGTTTTTTCTTGGCTTTATTCAGATTCATATTCTACATCATGCTAAAAAAGAAGCTTTTTACGGTGCATGGATGATCGAAGAATTAAAAGAGCATGGCTATGAGATGAGTCCTGGCACGCTATATCCTCTACTTCATAATATGGAGTCCAACGGTTTGATTAAAAAAACCGAAAAAACAGTAGCAGGAAAAATTAGAAAATATTATCAGATAACCCCCCTGGGGAATGATATTTTAGCAGAAGCTCGGCAGAAAGCATTGGAATTATTAAAAGAAATAAACGATTAAGATAAAGATAGGAGGATTGCATAATGAGTCAATGGGTTGCTGCCATCGGAGCTTCCAATATTGATATCCATGGTTTTTCAAATGAGCCTGTCATCATGGAAGATTCAAATCCTGGGAAAATCCACACCTGCCCCGGGGGAGTTTCAAGAAATATCAGCGAAAATCTGACTCGTCTGGGAGTTCATACCAAGCTGATGACAGCCCTTGGCGATGACATAAACGGACTACAGATCCGCGAATCCTGCAAAAATCTAAACATTGACCTTTCCATGAGCCTCGAGGTTCCCGGCCATCATTCTTCTACTTATATGGCATTGATGGATACGGATGGAGAAATGATTTTAGCCCTTTCTGATATGCGAATTCTCGATAAGCTAACGGTTTCCCACCTAAAAAAGCATCATGATGCACTGGTAAACTCCTCTGCCATCGTTATGGATGCCGGCTTACCAACAGAAACAATGCATTATATCACGTCTACTTATTCATCCAAAAAAACTTTTTTGGATCCCGTTTCTGTTAAAAAGTGTTACCGTATGGAAAAATTCACTGGTCAGTTTTACTGTCTGAAGCTCAACAGACTGGAAGCTAGCTATTTATCCGGCATTACTATTAACAACGAAAAAACCCTTCAAGCATCAGCTGAATCACTGCTGAATCTTGGTGTTAACCGAGTTTATATCTCCTTAGGAGCGGATGGTATCTTTTATGCCGAAGCTGGTAACTCCGGTTTAATTTCTGCACCAACTGTCAAAATAGCCAACGCCACCGGTGCCGGTGATGCGGTTACAGCCGCCGTTATCTGGGGTGAGTTGCAGGAATGGTCAATGAGAGATATCAGCCGGTTTGCCATCGGAGCTGCAACAATTACTATTAGCTGTAACAAAACCGTTAGTGAACATATGAATACCCAAAAAATTAAAGAACTGTTAAAGGAGAAGATACGATGATCCATTCAGAGAAAAATATATTAAATACCAATAACTGGATCCAATTGTCCAGTGAAGTTGAAAATGCATTAAAAAATGCCGAGCCTATTGTTGCTTTAGAATCAACTATTATTAGTCACGGCATGTCCTACCCTGAAAATATTGAAAGCGCATTAACCTCCGAAGAAAAAATAAGACAACAAGGTGCGATCCCTGCCACCATTGCCGTTATCAAAGGTCAGATCAAAGTAGGATTAAGCGCGGAAGAATTAAACTATTTAGGTGAAAACAATGATATTCGAAAAGCAAGCCGCCGAGATTTGCCAATGATCCTTGCTAGTAACAGCAGCGGCGCCACTACTGTTGCCACCACTATGATCGGTGCTTCTATGGCAGGTATTAAGGTTTTTGCCACTGGTGGTATCGGTGGCGTTCATCGAGGAGCTAGTGAAACTTTTGATATCTCAGCCGATCTATTGGAACTAGCTAAGACAGAAGTTGCTGTTGTATGCGCCGGTGCAAAATCAATTCTTGATATAGGCTTAACTTTAGAAGTATTAGAAACCCATGGTGTACCTGTCATTGGCTACCAGACAGACGCTTTCCCCGGTTTTTATGTAAGAGACAGTGGCTTTGGTGTTGATGATCGTGCCGATGATTTAGCGATCATTGCCAGCGCCATGCATTACAAATGGCAATTAGGTCTTGGTGGTGGTCTCGTTGTAGCAAATCCTATTCCCAAAGAAGATGAAATGGATCCAACATTGATTGATAATGCCATTACCAATGCTGTAGTAGAAGCTGAAAAAAATGGAATTAAAGGAAAAGAGGTCACTCCTTATATTCTTGCAAAGCTTCATCAAGTAACAGAAGGCAAAAGCCTTTATGCAAATAAGCAGCTCGTGTATCATAATGCTCATGTTGCAGCAAAGTTAGCAATAGAGTATGCCCGTATAAACAATCGTTAAGGCATTTATATATACTACCAATACTTTTTCTGTATACATTTTTCACACACAAAAAACCACTTGATAGAGAAACTCCACGTCCTATTAAGTGGTTTTTTCTTTGATTATCGACTAAGAATTCTGCTTAGACTCCGGTTTTACCCATATTTCCATATAAGCGTTCTCTAACCTGTTATTATCATATTTTTCAACTAAAAAAGGCCTTGTTACTAACCCACGATTTGCCAGCCAGCTATTTAACAAGTAATTTATCGCTTTTCCTAAGGCGTCTCCAACCAACTCATCGATAGTTTCTGCTTCTACGCAACAAACAACATATTCTCCAGCAGGAAGTATCCATTTATCAAATCCTTCGGGAATGTCTAAGTCATTTTTTGTTACAGCACCAGCAAAATAATTAAATTCGCCATCTTTCTTCCCCTCATTAAAAGATACACCAACTTCGACGCCTAGATCGATTTCATTTCTTAGCCTTACCTTGTGTTTATGAAAAGAATCCCACACACTTCCAGGAGAGTCAATTCCTGTTACAAAACCGACTGGTGCTTTATCTGATGGTATCGGTGAAGAAAGACCGATATAAACTTCTGGCAACTTAACACTTTTTCTAGTAATTTCCAAGACGATACCTTCTGTAATCAAAGGCACATCAATCTCTATCATTGTATAGTTGAGCAACAGTTCCGGCTTTGAAAAATGGTTTAATCGAGTAGGTTTTCTACGGTACTGATCAGGCGTTACTTCATATGCTTCTTTAAAAGACCGTGTAAATGATTCATGAGATGAAAATCCCACTTCTAAGGCAACATCAATGATTCTTTGTTCCGTCCTTATTAGTAAATCAGAAGCTCGAGCCAGACGTCGTAATTTAATATACTCTTTAACCGGTTTTTTAACTAATCTTTTGAACAAACGTTGAAAATAAAACGGTGATAAAGCTGCGATCTTTGCCAAAGCTTCAATTTTGAGCTCTTCGCCAATATTTTCCTCAGCAAAATCTATGGTTTTTTGTATTGCTTCCCATGCGTGCATCGTAAGCACCTCCTTACAGATAACATAACATACTCTTACGTTAAAACACTTGACCTCCAATGCCCTCTTGTTTTCCAGAAAAGAATATAGATAAAAACCTTGTATCCTTCTCTCTTTCATGCTAATATGACATCATAATTTGATATCGTTTGTTGATATCGTTTATTGATATCAATAGTTGGTATTATGTGTTTCGCTGCTTCTTCCCTTAAAAAAAGATTAAAAAGGAGATGATAGCCATGTTTTTCTTTAAAGAAGTTATATACAAAAATATTCTGGATATCGAAAACCTTCATATTAAAAAGCATGCCGTCACTTGCATTGTAGGCGAAAGTGGTAGCGGAAAAACAACGTTGCTACGCCTTTTAAATAGGTTAACCAGTTATGATAGTGGCACCATTTTTTATCATAAGCAACCGTTAAGTGATATCAACCCTACAGAATTGAGACGGGAAGTTGTTATGCTGTCACAAGCTCCCGCTATTTTCGATGGAAGCATCAAAGACAATCTATTAATAGGTCTTAGGTTTTCCGAAAAACCATTAGTCCCTGATCATCAGCTTTATGACATATTAAATCTAGTAAAGCTGCATAAAGATCTGGCCCAGGATGCTGAGAAGTTATCTGGTGGCGAAAAGCAACGGGTCGCTCTGGGCAGAGTAGTCCTAATGAAACCAGAGGTGCTATTGCTTGACGAACCTTCTTCCGCACTCGACGAAACGACTGAGCATATTATTATTAATGCTTTGATCAATTATACGAAAGAAAATAATAAAACCCTTATTATGGTTACCCATTCTAAGCAAATAGCAAAAGAGTTTGCGGACGACATCATTATTATGAACAAAGGCATGATAATCAGCGAAAGGTGGAATAAAGAATGGAAGGTGTAATTGATTTACCACTATTGCAAATGGCATCCGCCTATATTTTTGTTGTAATCCTTTTATTTATTGTAAGGAAACGAGGAATCTCAAGAGAAAAAGAAATTCTCATTGCTTCTATCCGAATGACAGTCCAACTTACATCCGTGGGGTATCTGCTTGTCTATTTATTTAATAATATTAATCCATTAAATACCATTGTAGTCATTGTGATCATGGAAGCGTTTGCCATTCATAATATTTATAAACGAACAAAACCATCTATTTCCAGTTCCTTAAAGAAGATCATCGCCCTATCAATGGTATTTGGAACTGTGTCCACCCTTGTATACTTCTTACTGGTAGTCATTAACCTTTCTCCCTGGTATGATCCCAGATATTTCATTCCTATCGCAGGAATGCTTATTGGTAATTCTATGACAGGTATCTCCCTCGGAGTAACCCGGCTTATCGATGGCATGCATTCTGAAAAGCATCTTGTTGAATCAGCATTAATGCTTGGTGCAACACCTAAAACAGCTGCCAAGCCCATTGTTGATAAAGCTTTTGATGCGTCCATTCTTCCCACCATAAACGCTATGATCGGAATGGGTATCGTATTCTTACCCGGAATGATGACCGGACAAATTTTATCTGGAATATCTCCTGTTACAGCCATTAAATACCAAATAGCCATCATGCTTGGTATTCTTGGCAGCGTTGCTCTAACTGTTATATTATTTGTTCAGCTAGGTTATCAAACTTTTTTTACCGAAGAAGATCAATTAATCATCAAAGACTAAAACATTACTATTGCTGTCTTTTAAGGACAATGCTCTTTTGACCTTTCCTTAAAACACTCAAGGATTGACTCTTTTGCCGCATGAATCATCATGTCCATTTCCTGTTCATTAATAATATAGGGGGGCATAAAATAGATCACATTTTGCATCGGTCTTAAAAGAACCCCTTTTTGTAGTGCTTTTTTATAAATCCTGTCGGCGATTCGCTCTTTCCAATCAAAGCACTCCATCCTTTCTTTATTTTGCACTAACTCAATAGCACCGATCATCCCTATTTGCCTGTATTCGCCAACCCAAGGTATTTCATCAATGCCTTTTTCAACTTTTTGTTTAAGCATTCTTGATTTTTCTTTATTATTTTCGATGATATTCTCCTCATCAAATATGTCTAACGTAGCTACAGCGGCTCTACAGGCTAACGCATTACCTGAATAGCTATGACTATGTATAAATGCTTTTGATGTTTCATAATCATCATAAAAAGCATCATATATGCGATCGGTAACTAAGGTTAATGCCATTGGTAAATAACCGCCTGTAAGCCCTTTCCCTATTGTCATAAGATCAGGTGCCACATCTGCATGCTCGCAGGCCCACATTTTTCCTGTTCGTCCAAATCCAACAGCAATTTCATCGGCTATAAAATTTATAGCGTATTGATCGCACAGTTTCCTAAGTTTTTTAAGATAGACCGGTGAATATATTTTTAGCCCCGCTGCTCCCTGTACAAGTGGTTCGATGATAATTCCTGAAATTTCTTCATGCTTTTCTTTCACTAACACTTCCATACTTGCAAAGCACTCCGCTTCACAGGAATCCCTGTCTCCACCATACCGACACCTTAGACAATCAGGTGCTTCAGCCCTAAACACATCAAATAAGAGAGCCTCAAAAATATTACTATATTTACTTACGCCACTCAGAGAAAGAGATCCGACAGTTTCACCATGGTAGGCATTTTCCAGAGCGATAAATTTCTTTTTCTTTGTTTGTCCCTTTTGTTGGTGATATTGAAAACTTATCTTTAAAGCCACTTCCACCGCTGAAGATCCATTTTCACTAAAGAACATTTTGTTTAGTTTTCCCGGTGCCTTTTTTGCCAATCTTTCTGCCAGCTCTATGGCAGGTTCATGAGAGAAATTAGCAAATATGACATGTTCAAGCTTATCTAATTGATCCTTCAGTGCTTCATTAATTCTTTTATTAGAATGTCCAAACAGATTCACCCACCATGAGGATACGGCATCTAAATATCTATTTCCTTTCAGATCCTCCAAAAACACCCCCTCACCTTTTTTCACTATAATCGGTGGAAAGCTTTCATAATCTTTCATTTGAGAACATGGATGCCATATATGCCTTAAATCTTTTTCCTGCAAGTTTTTTATGATGTCCAACTTGACTCCCCCTTCAAAATTGCTTTATCTTATCATATCCAACATATCCTCAACGTCTAATTTATTTCTATATTCAGCCTTTATCCTTTCAATAAAGGCTTCTCCCCGTTCCACCTTACCTAACGTAAAAATTTTTTCTATCCCAGACATGGCTGATATAACTTTTACATTATCTTCTTCATAAAAAGTTCCCTGATAGGCATTGACCACTATTCCTTTTATTTCTATCCCCTTGGATTGTAGAAATTCAATTGTTAGCATTGTGTGGTTGATAGTTCCCACATTCGCTCTTGTCACCATAAGTACCGGTATCCTTAAATCCTTTATCAAGTGATGGATGCAATATTCATTTCTTTTTATAGGAACTACTACTCCTCCAGCACCTTCAACAATGACATAATCATATGTTTCTACTAGTTTTTGATAATGATTTATTAGCTTCTCGGTTTCAATCTCCTTCTTTTCTATTTCGCTTGCAAGATGCGGAGATACAGAAGCCTCAAAACAGTAGGTGTTCATTCTTTCGTATGATTCCTCTATTTGCGCTACCTTCCTGACAAATTGAACATCACCTGATTGTACCGCACCATTTTCATAGATTCCTCCACTTTGAACCGGCTTAAAAAAACAAACACCATGACCATCTTTGTTAAGCATGTAAGCAGCGCCAGCTGAAACAAAGGTCTTCCCTACTTCTGTATCTGTCCCTACAACAAATATTCCTTTCCCCAAATCGACCCTCTCCTCGCTTGACTATTTCTAACCGATCTACTGTTTTATTGACTTCACAAGACCGGATCTTCTCAGTACCGGTACCACAGTGACCGCTGTAAAAGCAATAACACCGCTTAAAATCAGATCCGGAGCTATATAAGGCATAAAACCAACCATCAAAGCTTCTACCACTGACATTTGCCTCCCCACATACAAATTTACAATCATGTATAAGTAAGAAACCCCTATTAAATAGACAAAGAACAGTCCTGTTAAAACAGGGGTAAGTACATTAAGAAAGCTTATTTCTTCAAGGCTTTCTGTTCGTTTGCCAATGATAAAGGCACACATAATAAACCCTATCAGATATCCAAAAGTTGGTTGTAATAAATATGCCGGCCCACCACCATTTGCAAAAATAGGTATTCCAACAAGCCCAATTCCTACGTACAAGAGTTGAGAGTACAATCCATGTTTAGCTCCTAAAAAAATCCCTGCATAGGCACAAAATAAAAACTGTAGCGTAAACGGTACTACTGGAGTAGGGATTTTAATAAAAGCTCCTATTGCTGTTAATGCCGTAAACATGGATATCAACGTCACCTCTCTGGTTTTTAGTCTCATTCATTTCACTCCTTTTTTTATTTCTAACACAAAATTAGTATATAGACACCGACGCCAACTGTCAACCTTTAATATCTTTTAGGTTGACAGTTGGCGGTCTATCCCTTATAATTGCTTGCAAATATTCAATATCAGGCGTCACAGACTTATTGATATAGAGTCTGTGACGCTTAACTACTTGTAGAAAGAAGGGTTTCTATGAATATCAACCACCTAACGCAAGAAATCATCGAAGGAAGAATCTTGAAACGCCACGAAGATTTACGTTTCTTTGCTACTGTGAATTTAAGAAAACTTTGTGAAGGCTCAAACGCGATTCGCCAAGCATTGTGCGGGGACAGCGTTGACTTGTGTTCGATTATTAATGGTCTCAGTGGCAAGTGTCGTGAGGATTGTAAATTTTGTGCCCAAAGCAGTCATCACCACACAGAAGTCGAAGAATACCGTTTCTTAGACAGCGATACTTTGATAGCTGACTGCAAAAAGCACGCTGATAAAGGGGTTCATCGCTATTCTATTGTAACAGCAGGACGCAAATTAGAGCCTAAAGACCTAAAAGCGGTTTGTTATGCCTACAAAACAATGAGTAAGCATAACAATATCAATCTATGTGCTTCACACGGTTTGCTATCAGAAGAAGATTTTATCGCTTTGAAGGAAAGCGGCGTAACAATGTATCACGCAAATATAGAAACTTCAAGAAGAAATTTTCCTAATGTTTGCACCACCCATACCTATGAAGACAAGTTAAATACCATTAAACTAGCACAAGGATTAGGTTTCAAGGTCTGTTCCGGTGGTATCATTGGCATGGGTGAAACCTTTGAAGATCGATTGGATATGGCCCTCAGCTTATCAGAGCTACAAATACCATCGATTCCAATCAATGTTTTGATGCCTATAAAAGGAACTGTCTATGAACATATTGAACCACTGACAGAAGATGAGATACTAAGAACCATTGCCATGTTTCGATTTATCAATCCGACTGCCAGGATTCGACTAGCGGCTGGAAGAGGTCTGATGAAGGACTCAGGAAAACAAGCATTCCTTGCAGGTGCTAACGCAACAATCACCGGGGATTTGTTAACCACCTCTGGTAATAATATCGATCAAGACAAAAGAATGCTCAAACAAATGGGATTTCATATATAACCCTTATGAATCATTATGGTTCTATATCCAGCAAAGAAAGAGCTATATTTTTTCATTCTTGTCCTTTTCACTTTGAAAATCAGTTAAAAATATAACAACAAAGGCGCCACACAGAAAATAGTTAACAAAAAGAAGTTATCAACTAATGCTTTTTGCAAAGGCACCCAAACCCCTTCTCCTATGTATCTTCAAAGATCATACTTATTAGTTCTTCCAGCTTAAGTGCTCTTCAGACATTTAAAATGATTTCGTTGAAAACAAATAGGTAAAATGTTACAATGTACGAGTGTTTGAATTTCATATTGGTAAACATGTTGCAAAATGAGCATTTTGCAAAACAAAAAAGGGATTCATCTCTGGTCTAGTACCGTATCTAAATGTACTTAAAACGCTTCTCAAGGATAAGTGCGTTCCCTCACTTTGTATATTTAATAACAAGTCGCTTATCGCTTTTTTCAGACCGTTGGCAAAGATGAATAAGATGATGATTGTTTCTCTTTATATTCATGTCATCCTTTTGTAATATCTAACTTGAGAACCTAATATGAAATTCATTCAAGTAACTGCTTGATTTCTTTCGCGCGATATGAAAAAAACATCGAACCAAAATGGTTATCGAAAAATGGTGTGAAAATTAGGCAAACAATACAGAAAAAGAGGTGGAGAAATGTTTTTACAATTTGCAATTGTACTTTTAGCTATTTTTATTGGTGCTCGTATTGGTGGTATAGCGTTAGGTGCTATGGGGGGATTAGGTCTTGCTATTTTATCCTTTGTTTTTAATATGCAGCCAACCTCAGCTCCTATCGCTGTTATGTTAATGATCTTTGCAGTGGTGACGGCAGCAGCTACCTTGGAAGCAACCGGAGGTATGAGCTATTTAGTCAAAGTAGCCGAAAAAATTCTTAGAAAGAACCCAGGCGCTATTACTTATATGGCTCCCATAGTTACATATGTTTTCACTGTTTTTGCAGGAACAGGTCATGTGGCTTACTCCGTTCTTCCAGTGATAGCAGAAGTGTCCAGAGAGCAAAAGGTTCGTCCAGAAAGACCGCTCTCTATAGCTGTTATTGCCTCACAGCAAGCCATTGTAGCCAGCCCTATTTCCGCTGCTACAGTCGCTTTACTGGGTATCCTATCACCTTACGACATTACCTTAAATCAGATTTTAATGGTTACCATTCCAGCAACTTTTGCCGGTATCATGATTTCTGCATTTTTAATCAGAAATAAAGGTGCAGAACTAGAAGATGATCCAGAATATCAAAAAAGGTTAGCAAAAGGTCTTGAAGCTCAGAGCAAGAATGAAGAAGTTGTTATTACCTCTAAAGCAAAAGTTTCCGTTCTATTGTTTTTATTAGGAACGATCAGTATTGTTTTATTCGGAAGTTTTGACCAACTGCGTCCTGTTTTTGAAGATGGAAGTGTTATGGGGATGGCAACCATCATTCAAGTAATTATGTTAAGTGTAGCTGCATTAAATATATTAGTCTGTAAAGCCGATGTGGAAAAGGTTGCTTCCGGCGGTGTGTTTAAGGCAGGTTCTGTGGCTATTGTTGCCATATTCGGCATCGCATGGCTAGGTGATTCTTTCTTTAGTGCTCATATAGATACCATCCAACCATCTATTGAAGGCATGGTAGAGTCTGCTCCATGGGTGTTTGCCTTTGCCTTGTTTATCATGTCAATCCTACTAAACAGCCAGGCCGCTACCACAGCCGCACTAATGCCTGTAGGCCTTGCAATAGGCATTAGCCCTATGCTCTTAATTGCAATGTTTCCAGCTGTAAACGGATATTTCTTTTTGCCAAACTATGGTCCCATTATAGCCGCTATCGGATTTGATCGGACAGGGACTACAAAAATTGGTAAATATATCTTTAACCATAGTTTTATGATTCCTGGTTTATTAGCTACCGTTGCTTCGTTAGTCATAGGATTTATTTTATCAGGAATATTGTTATAACTAATTTAGCCCCGTGATGTTTTAAACATCACGGGGCTTTTCATAAGGCTTAATCAAAGAAGGTTTATTCAAAACAGTTCCCAGTCTAACAAATTGCATTTTTCCTTGCGATATTGAAGAGGCGTTAGTCCCACATTCTTCTTAAATGTCCTGCTGAAATAATGTTGACTTTTATATCCGATTTTCCTTGCAACATCGTACATTCTTACATTAGTCAAATCTTGTTCCAGCAGCTCTTTAGCACTATTAACCCGTATTTTCGTTAGATATTCAGTAAAAGAATATCCTGACTCTTCTTTCATCAGCTTGGACAGGTAGTCCTTATGGACATTTAAGATTTTAGCCGCTTTTTCTAAGGATAGATTAGGATCACTATAGTTTTCTTTAATATATTCCTTACCTTGCAACACTACTTGCGAACATCCACCACATTTATCTTTGATTGGCTCGTTTCTTTGTATTTGCCTCTCAGGATAGATATCCCTTAATGCTATATTTGCTTTTTTTAATAGCTTAAAAAAATCACTTTGCGGTACTGGTTTCAATAAATAATCAAAAGCTTGCAGTTTAATGGCCTCATGAGCATACTCAAAATAATCATATCCTGTAATGTATACGATAAGTGCGTTAGGATTTTCTCTTTTAATGAGTTTCCCTAAGTCAAGACCATTTAATCCTTCCATGTGAATATCCAACAAATATAAATCCACCATCATGCCTTGCTTATTTTTCAAACATTCTTCTCCACTTTTTGCTTCAAAAGAGCATTCGAAACATTTACTCTTATCCAAAATCCACTTTTTCAAGCCTCTGCGAATTTTAGGTTCATCATCTACAATTGCAACTTTCCACATGCTCTTACTCCCTTCCTACTAGCCTTCCAAAATGGGATGTTTCATAATCACCCTTGTTTTTTCTTCTATCCGTTCAAAGCTGACACCATAAGAATGTCCAAAAGTTAATTTTATTCGCTTGTTGGTACTGTATAGACCAAATCCAACTTCCTTACCTGGCTTTGACTGCCTTTTAAGGCATCTCTGAATTTCTTTGAGCTTAATAGGATCTATTGCATCTCCATCATCTTCTACCACTATCATTAAATCCTTATCTGCTTTTTTTACACTAATCTGAATCAAAAAAGGTTTTCTGCTTTTTTTTCGAAACCCATGGATGAGAGCATTTTCTACCAACGGTTGCAAAATCAATTTTAATACTGGGCATTGTAATAACGTTTCATCGTAGCAGACCATATATTCTAGTTCCTCTTCATAGCGAGCTTTTAACAATTGAAGATAACTTTCTATATGATCCATCTCTTTTTCTAATGTAATTCTTTCTGCTCCCTGACTCAGTCCGATTCGATAATAGGTGCTTAACGCCTCCAAAAGCTCAACAGATTGCTCTGTTTCCTCTTCCAACACGGACCATCGAATCGTATCAATGGTATTATAAAGAAAATGTGGTTGCACCTGAGCATGAAGAATTTGAAGCTCGGCTTCTCTTTTTTCTTTTTGCTCCTTCTCAAACAAAGCCTTTAAGTCTTTGATTTTTAGGATCATTTGATGAAACCTTTTTTCTAACTGTCCGATTTCATCTTCTCTTGTGCTTTCATTAGGTAAATCTAAGTTTCCAGTTTCGACAATCTCCATTTTTCGTTGCAAATCAACGATAGGCTCTGTAATGGTCTTTGAAAATCTTAGAGATATAAACAACTGCATTATAAGAACCGCAATCCCTAATAAAAAAACGGTATAGATTAATGTATCCGTATCTTCCATCATAAGTGCTTTAGAATAGTCAATCCCTAAAGACCAACCATTGGTATAAGGAATAGGTGCATACACCACCATTCTTTCCTGACCGTGTGGTGTCTTGATTTCCTGTATGCCACTCTTGTTATTTGAAATGTTATCCTTCAACGTATCGACAGCTAAATGATCTGAGCTTTTTAGATTAAGTAGGTTCATCCAATCCTTATGCAGATCGCCTCTAGTGGTAAATAAGTTAGAGGTCGAGTCAACTAACCAAGCTTTTCCATCATATATCCTAATGTCATGAGCAATTTTAGTAAAGTTTTCCAAATAAATAGCTCCATTTATATAACCTATTACCTTTCCCTCAGCGCTATAAATCTTATGTATGACAACAATAATAGGCTCTTCGTTTGAGCGAGAAAGGATGGGATCACTGATGGCATAATCATTTTTAGATTGTTGAATTTCATTAAAGTAAGGCCTTTCAGAAATGTCGATATACGTATCGTTTGTCACCCAGGCATGTCCTTCCAGGTTTACAATAGCGAAGGATTCATAGTCTTTTTTATGCAATTGGTCCATTCTTCGCATAAAAGGTTTGTACGTCATTTTATCCATGGATGATAATGCTTCCGTTTCTGTTAATATCCTTAGTTCGGCAACTCTTTTGTTAACCCAGCCTCCCAACTCATCAGCTTTTACCGTAATAATCTGCTGATTTAGGTCTTTTGTTAAGGGAATATTAGTATTCGCAATTTGTGATTGTATCAGAATAATGCCTATCGAAAATAGCAATGTTGTCACAACACCAAAAAACAATAAAATTTTTCCCCGCAAGGATTTTCTAAGCATTTATTTCACTACCTTTGTAAGTACTTTGATAGATTACATTATCTTTTATCATTTCTTTATGTAAAAAACAGCACCCACTGTTAAAGCAGGTACTGCCTTATTATACTATATTTTTAACTTATTGCGCCGCGTTTCTTCCAGCTATTCTTCCGAAAACAATCAGGTCAGAGATAGCATTTCCTCCCAATCTGTTTTTACCGTGAACGCCGCCGGTTACCTCACCTGCCGCATAAAGACCTTCAATCCATTCACCTTCTGTTGAAATAACTTGAGCATCTCCATTGATTCTTAACCCACCCATGGTGTGATGAATCGCCGGTGTTACCTGTTGAATATAGTACGGTCCTTCTTTTAGAGCAGCTAAATTGCCTCTTCTTTGGAAATCTTCGTCTTCCCCTTTTTCTACAAAACCGTTATATCTCTCGATGGTGCTTTTTAAGGTTTCAGCATCAATCTCAAAAAATGCGGCGGCTTCTTCGATAGTATCAGCCTTAACCACTAACCCATATTTTTCTAAGTTCTCAAATTCTGTTAAATAGCTATCCATATTGCTGTTATTTCTAATTGTCTCATCCCACATAAGGTATCCAAATGTATCTTCCTGAGCTAAAATTGCTTCAGAAATCACATCTCTTCGGTCCATTTCTTCAACAAACCGCTCTCCACCTTTATTCACTAAAATAGCTCCATCAAACCTTGTATCAGCAACATATGATAAGTGGCCTGTCAGTGGGTTACAGGTCGGGTAAGTTTGTACAAATGCCATATCGGTTACATCTGCTCCAACTTCCTGAGCCATATAAACCCCGTCGCCAGTAGCTCCCTTTTGATTGGTGGATTTATAGCGATCATCAATCACATCATTATATTTTTGAACCATTTCTAAGTTCGCACCAAAACCACCAGTGGTTAGTACTACACCATTTGTTCCATAGAAGTTAATCATGTTTCCTTCAGGATTTTCAGCACTAACTCCAATAACTCTGTTATTTTCATCCACTATAAGGTCGTTTGCTTTCGTTTTTGTGTAGAGTGGGATTTCCATCTCATGAACTTTTCTTTCCAATTTCTGAATTAACTCAATACCAGAGCCTCCAATAGGATATATGGCTCTTGGTACAGAATGCCCTCCAAAGTGCATAAGATAGTCTTCAATAAACTCTACTTCAACATAATCTCTCAGCCATTCTCCGTCTGCTGAAATGTTTTCTGCCATGATTCGAACTAATTCTTCATTACCTTCATAATCTCCACCGCTTAAGGTGTCTTCAATATATTGCTCTACACTATCTTCCACACCCATCAATTCCTGAACCCAGCTATTAGGTGCGTTAAATTCGCCTCCCGAAACCAAGGTGTTTCCTCCCACAAATGGGTTTTTTTCTATAATTGCAACATTTACTCCCTGAGATTTTGCTTCAATAGCAGCAATCATTCCTGCTCCACCAGCCCCTACCACTACCACATCATATTCTTTTTCTTCATCAGCAACGCCGAAACGTAGGCTAATCTTTTTTCCTTGTTCCAGGTATTCGTCCGTTGCTCCTGCCTGTTCTAAAGCATTTCTTACCGCATTACGAAATCCTACGGAAGTGATCGTAGCCCCAGACACAGTATCAATATTGGTACTATTGTGTTCTACCATCATATCCTTCAACTCGCCAAAGATAGAGTCCGATAAAACCGGTGTTTCTTTATGACTTATTACTTCAATGTCTTTAATTTTTCCATCCTCAACCGTTACTTCTGTTTGGATTTCTGCATTGTGGCCTTGGCCAACACCGCTAAAAACGCCATCTTCCAATTGTGCTACTGTAGACGAGCCACACCCAGCCATTACGGTTAGTAATAACATCATCATCAATAAAAAAGATATTTTTTTCACATTCCTCATCAAAAACCCTCCTGTAATAGATATTTGCTTCTCTATTATTTTAACCAGAGATTCTGTTTCTGTATTTACACTTAAAAGAGGTTTTTTGACTTTTTCCTTACACTTTGCCTTCAAGAGTATTTTCGATTTTTTTCACTCTTCAACCACTTTCCTTACTATTCTCTCCGTCAGTGGTATAAATATATTGGCTAATGGAATGGATATGGCTGTCCCCGCCAAAGCCGATTTCAAAAAAGCCATTAAAAATCCTGCCCTGAATCCATAGTTGATAATAACCATAATAAAGGATATAGGCACTGAGATAAATATGGCTGCAAGGCATGAAAAAACAATTCCTTTATACTTTTTATCTATTTTCATTAGCGCTACCCTCCCAGTAGAAAAATCCGTAATCCATTGAATTCATCTGATTTCAGGCTTTCATTAATCAACACGATACTCTTCTGGTTTTTCTGCAACCTGCTCAGACCAGATAACTTCTTCATAGAGATTTCCAGCCATTTTTTCTGCTTGTCGCATAACGATATCCATCGCTTTTAATGCTTGATCTGGCGGATATTTATAATAGTTAAGAAGCCTTTTAATCACCCGTCTCATACTGGCTCTAGCACTTTTCCGAACACTCCAGTCAATAGTGATATTCTTTCTGATAGCCACAGTCAGTTCATGAGCAATTTTCTTAAGGGTCTCATCTTCCATAAATTCTTTTACAATATCATCTGCTGTCAGTGCATCATAAAAAGCAATTTCATCCTCACTTAATCCGAGTTCTGCCTCTTCTTCATGCATTTTTTTGATATCGTGAGCCATTCGAATAAGTTCTTCGATGACTTCTGCATTAGTCAGGGCCTGGTTTCGATACTTGTTTAGAGCCTTTGTAAGCCTTTCAGAGAACTTTTCTGACTTTACAAGGTTTCGCTTTTCCATGGTTTTGATATTACCTTCTAATAGTTTTTTAAGCATCTCCACCGCTAAGTTCTTCTGTTTCATTCCCTGAACTTCTTTTAAGAACTCTTCAGACAGGATTGAGATCTCCGGCCTTTTGATCCCCATAACATCAAATACATCAATAACCTCTTCTGATATAATGGAACGTTCCAGCATTTGATGAAGTCTTGTTTCAATTTCCCCTTTTGTTAATGGTGTTTTCTCTTTTTCCTTCAGCTTAACAAGACTGGCCTTAACAGCTTTGAAATAACTGGCTTCAAGGGCCTTTTCTTTCCCTTTTTCAGTAGCAGCACATAGTGCATGAGCCTTACCTAATTCAAGCGCTGTCTTTTTAAATTCCTTCTGCTCTTCTTCTTCCTTTCCGAGAATAAAGTCCATACCACCTACGATGGTACGCATTCTTTCCACTTGTGAGTTCCCCATATATTTCGAGTAATCATAGCCATGCATCATGTCTCTTAAGATTTCCAGTTTCTCAAGCATAACAGCAACAGCAACATCCGTATCAATGCCGGTATTTTGGCGATCCGTATTGGTGTATTGTTTTAAGGCACTTTTTAAGCTTTCTAAAATTCCAATATAGTCAACCACCACACCGCCTGATTTTTCTTTAAACACGCGATTAACCCTTGCAATGGCTTGCATCAGGTTATGCCCTTTCATTGGCTTGTCAATATACATAGTATGCATGGATGGCACATCAAATCCAGTAAGCCACATGTCACGAACAATCACTATTTTAAGTTCATCACTATTATCCTTCATGCGTTTTGCAAGTAAGTCCCTACGCTGTTTACCCCCTAAGTGCTTCTGCAGCTTTTCATTATCTGCTGCACTACCGGTCATAACAACTTTGATTTTCCCTTTATCAATATCATCATTATGCCAATCAGGTCTTAGGGCTGTTATGGCATCATAGAGTTCAACACAGATTCTGCGGCTCATGCAGACCACCATGGCTTTGCCATCGATGCTCTTTGCTTTTTCTTCATAGTGATTGACAATATCTTCAGCAAGCTTCTTGATTCTGTTTGGAGATCCCACGATGGATTCCATTCTGGACCATTTATCTCTGTTTTTATACTTCTCAAATTCTTCCTGACCTTCTGTGATTTCTTCGAATTCATCATCGATTTTGGTCAGTTCTTCTTCATCTGTTTCCAATTTTATGATGCGGTTTTCATAATAAATCCGAACCGTCGCTTCATCTTCTACCGCCTGGGTCATATCATATGTATCAATGGTATGACCAAATATGGCAACAGTTGATCGATCTTCAAGATCAATTGGCGTCCCTGTAAAGCCGATAAAAGAGGCATTGGGTAGTGCATCTCTTAGGTATTTTGCGTAGCCATAATTCACTTCACCGGTTTTAGAGTCCACTTTGGCCTCTAGGCCATACTGGCTTCTGTGAGCTTCATCGGCGATGATGATGACGTTTTTACGGTCAGTGAGTACTGGCATCTCGCCTTCTTCTGGTTTGAACTTTTGAATGGTGGTAAAGATAATCCCGCCGGACTCTCTATCATTTAAAAGATCATAAAGCCCATTAACCTCAGTGCTATTCCCATTGGCATAATTCGTTCTTTGGTTATCTGAAAGTTTCCTTACGGTCGCTTGTTTTGGTGTCTGACGCAGAATGTCTTTTGATTTGGTGAAGGTTGTAAATAGCTGATCATCCAGGTCGTTTCTATCGGTTATCACTACGATAGTTGGATTATTCAGTTCTCGCACAAGTCCACCGGTATAAAACACCATAGAAAAACTCTTGCCAGAACCTTGAGTATGCCAAATAACACCGATCTTTCGATCGCCGTCTTCCTTTGTCGCTTCTTTTGTTTTTTCAATCGCTTTCTTAACAGCAAAGTACTGGTGATATGCTGCTAAAATTTTAATGATGGACTTTTTATCCCCTAGCTTCTTCCCATCGATATCCTTCTCAGATTCTTTTGACTCCTGGAAAAGAAGAAAGTTTTGAATCATATCAAGTAATCTGTCCTTATGGAACATACCATTTAGCAACACTTCATACTGAGGCTGAGATAGTGGTGCGATATCTTCTCCATCAACGGTTCTCCAGTTCATAAACCATTCTTCATTAGAAGTAATGGTTCCAGCTTTTGCATTGATCCCATCTGAGATGATACAAAAAGCATTGTAGTTGAAAAGGGATGGAATATCTCGTTTATAGGTCTGTATCTGATTATAAGCACCATCAATCCCTACATTTTCATCACTGGCAGACTTTAATTCTATAACCACAAGAGGGAGGCCATTCACAAAGACAATAAGGTCTGGTCTTCTTTCTTCATTTTCAATAATGGTAAATTGATTGACGACCACGAACTCATTATTACTCATATTTTCAAAGTCTATGATATAGGCTCTCTTGGTGCGAATATGCCCACCTTCACTAAAGGATACTTCTATCCCTTCTGTCATTAACTGATGAAAATATCGATTGTTTTCTTCCAGCATTGGGCTATTGAATGTAATCAGCTGACGATAGGCATCATCTAGTGCCTCCCTTGGAAGTTCACGATTGATCTTAAAGAGTGCGTCTTTGACTCTATTTGGAAGGATCACCTCACGATAATCTTTACGTTCTTCATAATCTCCACCTAAAGAAATATCTGGGCCGAAGGCATAATCGTAGCCAAGACCCTGCAATATTTCTATAGCTGCTTCTTCAAGCATCGCTTCTGTAAAAATACCATCTCCACTACTCATCATTACCACCTCCCAGACAATCTTTTATTTCCAAAGTAGCCCTCTGATTTACTTCTATTTTTTTATTGATCACCCCACACCTCCACTTCTCCATCCAACGACCCCGCATTGAATGAGTGATTATTTGAACAGCTTTTTAAGCGTCTTGAATATATCAATGGATGTCCGATTATATACTTTGTTGTAAACTGATTTCTTTGGATTCCTAAGAAATCCATATCCCCGCGGCATCTTTAACCCTGCTCGATGCACTACCTGTCTTTTATGCCTGCCTATCGGCGCATATAAATATGCTGGTTCTAGCAGAGATTCTTCTTTTTAAGCTTGGCTTATGGAAGCCAAATTTCATGATGCATCACCTTCTTCGTCCAAGGGAACTCTGATTTCACCGGACATGAGTTTAGGTAAAAGGGAGTCACGGATGTTTGTTAGTTTTTTGCTAGAATCTTCATTTATAGATATCAGCTTTGACATATCTGCAACAATAAGATTGAAGTTATTTATCACATTCTGTGTAGGTAAAACTACTTCAATTTTTTTAAGTTCTCCCCCTGATATTTCTTTAAATGTAGACCCTGATGCTCGGCTCTCTATCTTGTCTAAATTTGATAAAAGTATTCGATAGACAAATTCTGTTCCGTATAATTTTCGAGGTACTATCGACTTAAATCCTTGATTGGTAGTAACAGGATTCTTTGCTATAGCGATGTATCCAATTGGTGCTCTCGAACTAAATAATACTGTCCCTTCAGGCATGAGCTTTGCACTACTATTTTTAAGCCCTTCTTCAGAGATATCTAAGGCTCCTCTATCTATAAATTTATTCTTATTGTTGGATAAGTCCTTAGGTGTAATCCATGGTATCCCATTTTCTGCAAAATAATGTTCTTTTGATTTTGATGGAGTTCCTCCACCAATAATTTCACCAATATCCTTAAGTGTACCAACTTCCCACCCCTTAGGGATCATCCCAAGATCGCTTTCAAACATCTCCCCACCACTGGATTTATAAGGTTCTCCATCTTCATTGGGAAATTCGAAATCTACAAACCATTGCTTGAAAATTACCTGCGCAATATTTTCTAGGGTTCTGTTTATTTGGCTGTTGACTTCAATTTTATCGTCTAAAGTTGAGAGGATGTGCGCGATTGCCTTTTGCTCTTCGAGCGGCGGAAGCATAATTTTAGTATTTTCAACTACATCAGTTTGTGCTCTTTGTCTTCCTGAAGTACCTGTCATAGATTTAATTGCTGTATCCCGAATATATTGTGACAATGCTAAATAAAAAATATAATTATTATCCGTAATCTCTTTCTTATTTCTCAACACAATGTACTCAGTAGAACCAAAGGCTATTTCATCATCATCTAAAATCGTTACTTGAGCTGTTTTACCATTCTCTAAGCAAGGGGTTATTCTAGCGAGAAGAGTGTCACCATTTCTGAACTTTGATCCCCCTGTAAATGCCTCCAACTCAAATCCATCAATTCTTCTTTGGAATGGTGCTAATTTATCCATTCCAATTTTCTTAGTTAATGTACCTTTTTTAATCGATTCTTTAGGATTAAAATCAATAACATCCTTTAGTACTACTTCTCTCCATTCATTAAAACTCATAACCAATACCCCCAAGATTCTTTCTAATCTCATCTTCAAGGTGTCGGGATTTAGCAAAGAGTTCAGCCAACTCAGCAGTCATATTTTCCATCTTCTCATCAAATGGAACACCATCATCTTCTACATCTTCAATTCCTACATATCTTCCAGGTGTTAAGACGTACTCATGTTCTCTGATTTCTTCAATCTTAGCTGATTTACAAAATCCCTTAATGTCTTCGTATTCTCCGTCAATATTTCGCCATTCATGATATGTTTCAGTTATCTTGCTGATATCTTCCTCTGTCAACTCTCTATGTCTTCTATCAATCATTTCTCCCAATTGTCTTGCATCAATAAAAAGGACTTCGTGCTCTCGTGTTCTGAACTTCGGATTATCCTTCTTGTTTCTATTAAGGATCCATAGTGACACGGGAATACCTGTAGAATAAAACAATCTATCAGGAAGGGCTACAATGGCATCGATTATATCCCCTTCTAACAAATTCTTTCTGATTTCGCCTTCGTTTGAAGTGTTTGTACTTAGTGATCCATTCGCAAGAACAATCCCCGCACTACCATTAGGCGCTAAGTGGTAAACCATATGCTGAAGCCATGCGTAGTTCGCATTTCCTGCAGGCGGAATACCAAATTTCCATCTCACATCATCCGTAAGTTGATTACCTCCCCAATCACTAATGTTAAATGGTGGATTGGCAAGGATATAGTCTGCCTTTAATGTCTTATGAAGGTCATGATGGAATGTATCATCGTGGTGTGGTCCTAGATTGGCGTCAAGCCCTCTAATAGCTAGGTTCATCTTACAAAGCTTCCACGTTGTAGAGTTCATTTCCTGACCATAGATAGAGAGGTTTTCAACTTTCCCTTGATGGTCTTCTACAAACTTTTCACTCTGTACAAACATGCCGCCGGATCCACAGCAGGGGTCGTAGACTCTACCTTGGTATGGCTCGATCATTTCAACCAAGGTCTTAACTACGCTGGTTGGCGTGTAGAATTCTCCACCGCCTTTTCCTTCAACGCTGGCAAACTGGCCAAGGAAATACTCATACACTCTACCAAGTAAGTCCTTCTCTCCATTTTGATGAAGCTTAATGGTTGAAATAAGATCAATTAGTTCTCCCAGTCTTCTCTTTTCGATTTCTGGCCTTGCATAGCGTTTATCCAGCACACCCTTTAAGGATGGGTTCTCTTTTTCAATAAGAATCATGGCTTCATCAATATACTCACCAATTTTAGAATCTTTCGCATTGTCTTTGATAAATGACCATCTACCTTCTTTAGGAACCCAAAAGATGTTTTCTGCTTCATATTCATCTCGGTCCTCTTCAAAGCCTGCGCCTTCTTCTACAAGTGCATTAAACTTTGTTTCAAATTTATCGGATATGTACTTAAGGAAAATCAGTCCCAATACCACGTGTTTATATTCACTGGCATCCATACTGCCTCTCAGTTTGTCTGCCGCTTTCCAAAGTGTCTCTTCAAATCCAATGTTTCCTGTATTCTCAGCCATTTATATTCCCTCCAAATGTTTTAACTGCGCCTTAGGCAGGTAGTTTAATAGTTGTGATCATCAAAGACTTCAAAAATTTCACTTTCAAAACCTTCTTGTTCCGGTTCGCTGCTTACCCAGTCAGGCAAGACTTCATAATAATGGGCCAGCGCTTCAATCGTTTTGTGTAGTACTGATTCATGCTGCACTTTTTCAAGTAGCTCTACGATGAGCTTATAGGTCTCCAAGTATGGATTATTATCTACTATATCCATTGCTGATTTAAATTTTGATACAAGTTTGGCTTTCTCAATATCTCGCTCTATAGTATTTATTTCTTCTTTATTATAGACGGGAACTTCAACAAGATCGTTAATCTCTCCTAAAGAAAACTGTTGTTCATGTTTTTTAATTACAGGTTTCAGATCGCTTTTTAACTTTTCTTTCTGGATTTCTAGCTGATCAATTTCTGTAAGGTTGCGTCCAAAGTAGGACTGATCAATACCAAATAGCTCTTCTAATACTGGTAGATATTTCTTTGGAATATTCTGTCGCCCTTTCACCCACATGTTTATATTTTGTTTTTTAATGCCAAGTTTTTCTGCAAGTTCTATATGTTGAAGGTTATAGAGGTTTAAAATATATTCTAATCCTATCAAGTTCTCACCTCCTGGTGCAGGGCTATAATCCCACCTAATATTTATTGTACTTAATTTTATTGTCTTAGTCAATATAAAGTGTAAATGTTTTCTAAATTTTTGACAATAATTCTATCAACTCACCACGTTTTTGACAGCCATTTCATCAACTCACAATCCTTAAAGTCAATCTAACCACTCAACCTTACATTCTGCCATTCTTGGACAAGTTCCCACAAAGTAAAAAACCGTGATTATCCTTCCGACTTGGAGCCAGATCTCAAATCACGGAAAGTGCTTATTTACTCACATTTCTACACTTTTACTTTTCTGCCCTTGATAGCAATACAACCGTCTCCATATGCGGTGTTGCTGGGAATAAATCTATGCACTGAGCTTCTTTAACCTTATAACCACTTTCTATGGCTTGCTGTAAATTAGCTACCAGCGTCTTGGGATTACAGGAAACATAGATGATTTTTTGCGGGTTCATATTCAGAAGATCTTGCATTGCGTCTTCGTTGACGCCTGGTCTGGGTGGATCTAGCACTAACACATCTGGCTTTGTAGTTAGGTGATGAAGTTTGTCTTTTACATCTCCAGCGATAAAGCGACAGTTTTCTATGCCGTTTTCTTTAGCACTTTCCCTGGCTTGTTGTATTGCTTCGTCTACAATATCAATCCCTGTAACATGGTTGGCATTCTGTGCTAGAATCTGTGTAATCGTTCCTAAGCCACAATATAGATCGAATATTTCTTCGTCATTTTTCTCTAATTTCTGCTTCAGGATTCCGTACAGTTCGTTGGCACCAGTGCTATTGGTTTGAAAAAAAGAAAAGGGAGTAATTCGAAAATCTAATCCTTGGAGCTTTTCTTTTATTTCATAATTTCCTTCTAGTAAGATGGTTTCGTCACTTTTAACCGCATCTGCAAAAGAATCGTTTTTTGTCCATAGAACGGATTTGTTGACCCCTTTCAACTTTTGATCCAAGATTTCTTGTTTCCATTGATAAATAAGGGATTCATCAATAGCTGATGTGGTAATGAGATGCGTCATTATTTCCCCTGTATAATGACCTTTCCGCAATACAAGGTTTCGCAAGGTTCCTTCACGACTTATTTTGTGGTATGGTTTTTCTTTTGTGTTTCTAAAAAAATCAGCGGTTGCTGTGCGTATTTTTCTAAAATCGGCATCGATTAATCGACAATCATATGTATCCACAATATCAAAACGCCGACCTCTTTGATGCATGCCAAGGGTCAGTGGTCCATCCTTATATTCATTCCCAAAGGTAAACTCCATCTTATTTCGATACTCGCTTTCCAAAGGACTTTTGATAGGATCCAACCAGTGAGGTACTTCTATTTTTTTGGATCGGAATAAGGCTTGTACTTGTTGATTTTTTAAGGCTAACTGATAAGGATAGTTGGTTCCCTGCATGGAACACCCACCACAAGCTTCTGCATGAATGCAAGGTGTCTCCGTTTCCTCTGGTGATTTTTCCAGTAACCTCACCGTTGTGGCTTCCAGCTTGCCTGGACGCTTTTTCTTTACTCTCACCAAAAGTTTTTGACCCGGCAACCCTCGATCAGTAAGCACATGGTTTTCTCTAGTATGTCCTTCTGCTCTACCACCATAAAAAGTGTTTTCTATCAGTAGTTCAATTTCTTGTCCTTTCTTAATATCCATCAAATCTCTCCCTTAAAGATCGAAAGAAGCCCGGAACGAATTGTCCGGGCATAGGATCTTTCTTGATTATTTAGAGGCTTTCATAATATAGGCTGGTGCTGAAAAAGATTTTTCTTGTTCGAGTTCTTTCACCAGTTTTTCTGTCATTTCAACAAACCCTTTGGTTAAATGATCGTTATCGATATCATTATAACCTTTTAATAGTGTTTGTTTGCGTTTATCAAGAAATTTTGTTGCTAAGGATGAATCGATTGCTTCTTTAAATTCCTGATATTGAACTTCTTGATAATTTAAGGTTTTGAGTGTTTCTTCTAAATCATTGGGATGAATTTCATTAAAGTGAGCCATTGCTTTTAAGATGCTGATGCTTTTGATAACCCTTAGTCGTTGTGACCAATAGGGGTAATCACGGTGTTCAACTGCCCAAAGCGGAATTTCTTCCATAATAACAAGCTGCCCACCTGGTTTTAAGGCTCGGTGAAATTCTTTTAGCACGGTTACAGCTCTTAACGGAAACTGATTTACGGAGGATAAGGTGTAATTGCATATGATAGCATCTATCGAGTTATCTTCAATAAAATCCAGTTTGCTTAAATCACCTTTCCGTAAATCTAATGCGTCGAAGCTTTCAGATAATTTTTCTTTAATCTCATCAAAATGACTGTCATCAATGTCTACTGATATTAATTTTGTTTTCCATTGATGCTCTTTTACTTTTTCTGCAATCCGCCTGGTTGTATTTCCCCAACTGGTGCCGCCTTCCAATACGGTTTTTCCATCAAGGTTGAGACCTTCCCATAAATATTGATCGGCCGTATAGATTTGATACATCAAACCACCCCTCTGCTTTAATATTTTTCGTTTACATACTGTTCAATAACAGATCTTTTGGTAGTATTTGCAAAGACACCTTCTCTTTCTAATCTTTCCCGAAGCCAGCGACTTTTAGAGTGAAAAACCACATCAGGATGCTCATGAAAAATGATTTCATAAAGCACTTTTTTAAGTTGTACAGAACTTACTTTAATATAATAAGCTTCCAGATCATAATAATCTTTCAGTTCTACAGCTCTCAATGTCATTTTATCTTTCAAATGGTAATGTTTATCTCTTTTTTCACTATACTGCCTTGCTAACTCAGGATGTTTTGCTGAGGTTTTCAGCATTTCACTTTTCATGTGAAAATATTTTGCCATAATATTGTAATACTGGTAGTTAAAAACGGCTTTTTCAAAAGCATCTACATTTTTGAAGGGTTTTACATCTTGATTAACTAGATATGCATGACTTTCTTCAATATATTCACGCTTATTCAAGTCTCCCTTCTTATACTGAAAAATCAAGCTTTCTCTCTGTGCAAAAAATTTTTCGAAGATATTTTCTCCCGGTATATATTGCATTCTTAACATCCTTTGTAACGAAAATAAACCCTAGCAATGTATTCTCACCGAAACAAGGTTTTCCACGAAATCTATTTCGCACCTGCCTACCGATGGTTCACCATTTCCAGGGTATCCCCACTTTCTTTACCAACCTTTTAGCGTTTTTTCAGCTTAATTCTTTTACTTACCATTGCATAAGACAATAGAATCATAATAAAGCCTAATACATAGATATTGGTTGTGTAATTAACAGAATAAATTGCCATCAGGGCTACAATACCTCCACACATCGTTATTGGGAAGCCCATGTAAACACCATCAAACTCCATTATATTGAAAAAAGCAAGACGATAAGCTCCACTAATGGCAAAAATAACCATAATGACAAAACCTGCCACGCCAATATCAGCCAGATGAAAACTCCACATCAAAACCGCTGGTGCTACTCCAAAAGAGATTAAATCGCATAAAGAGTCTAACTCTTTCCCCAACTCACTTTCGACATCAAGTTTTCTGGCTAAGCTGCCATCAAAACGATCTGTCAAAGCTGCCAAAATTATCAAAGACGCTGATAACAAGTACCGTTCTCCAATAATACAAACAATCGCCAGTAAACCAAGTGTTAAATTAAGAAAGGTAACCATATTGGGTAAATTTGATTTAAGTTTCATGTCAATCACCTCATTTCAGCCAATGGCCAGTAACGTACTGGTGCATATTCACTTCTATTTTACCTTATTTTACATAAAATTAATAGTCTTGTATATAAAAATCCGCTTCCATGCCTTCAGGCCAAATGCAATTGCACCTTTTATTCCTCTATGATAAAATGACAATGCATTAGACAAAATTCTGACAAGGAGTGTTAAGTATGCCTCTGGTGACCAGTAAAGATCTATTTGAAAAAGCATATAAAAAGGACTATGCTATCGGTGCTTTTAATGTCAACAACATGGAGATTATTCAAGGGATTGTAGATGCGGCTAAAGAAGAAAGGTCTCCCCTTATTCTTCAAGTATCGGCAGGAGCAAGAAAGTATGCCAATCCTGTTTACTTAAAAAAATTAGTGGAAGCGGCTATTGAAGATTCCGGACTTCCTATTGTTTTGCATTTGGATCATGGGGAAAGCTTTGAAGTATGCAAACAATGTGTTGATGATGGTTTTACTTCTGTAATGATCGATGCTTCTCATCATCCATTAGCTGAAAACATTGCCATTACAAAGAAGGTTGTTGAGTATGCCCATGCACATGGGGTTGTTGTTGAAGCAGAGCTAGGTCGGCTTGCAGGAATTGAAGATGCTGTTAATGTAAGTGAAAAGGACGCTGCTTTCACCAATCCGGATGAAGCACTTGAATTCGTTGAAAAAACTGGTGTTGACTCTCTAGCGATTGCTATCGGAACCAGCCATGGTGCCTATAAGTTTAGCGGAGAACCAAAGCTGGATTTCGATCGTCTAAAAGAAATCGATCATAAGCTTAAGGGAACGCCTTTGGTGCTACATGGCGCTTCAACTGTATCAGCAGAGTTTGTTGATTTGTGCAATCAACATGGAGGAACGATTCCTGGTGCGCAAGGTGTTCCTGAGGAAATGATTCGTAAGGCTGCCAGCATGGGCGTGTGTAAGGTTAACATAGATACAGATTTGCGTTTAGCCATGACAGCGGCTATCCGCCGCGAATTATATGAAAACCCGTCTAATTTTGATCCAAGAAAATATTTAGGCCCAGGTCGGGAAGCCATTAAAAGGATGGTTCAACATAAACTAGCGAACGTACTTGGTTCTACCAACCTTGTTTAGCTTTCAACTAGTAATAATCTGCGGTTTGAACTTAAGGTAGTCTGAGGATACCAGTTCATAAGTAATGCCTTCTTTGTCACCTACAGGCGCATATATCCACGAATCTTCTCCATGAAGATGCCCAAAGACCACTTTTTTTACCTTGTAACGTTCTAGTAGTCTTGTAAAGTCTGATGGTTCCCGCTTATCGTTCATTGGTGGATAGTGCATCATCACGATAATGTCGGTGTATCCAGCATTGTGAGCAGCATCTAAAGATGTTTGCAACCTTAGTACTTCTCTTTGATATATTTTGTTATCTTGTTGAGAAAACTCGGAGAGCCCGGGCAATATCCATCCTCTGGTTCCACAAATGGCATATTGGTCATGGGCAAAGAATTGGTTTTGTATGAAGTGAAGTGTCTCAAACTGTTGATTCATTTTTGTAATGCTTTTCCACCAGTAGTCGTGATTTCCACGAATTAAATACTTTTTACCGGGCAGATTTTCTATCCATAATAAATCTGCCCGGGCTTCTTCGGTGGTCATTGCCCAGGAAATATCACCGGGGATCAGCACCGCATCTTTAGGGGTTATTGCTTTTTCCCAGTTTTCTTTTATTTTGTTATGATGATCAATCCAATCATCCCCAAAGATGCACATTGGCTTTTTAACAGAATGACTGAGGTGCAAGTCACCAATTGCATAAATCATACAAATCCTCCCATTATCATTCAGGCTTTTTCTGCTCTTCATTGAGATCATATTGATCGACAGCCGCCCTCAGTTTATAAGCCAGTTTTTTCAGTTCAATCATCTCCCCTTGTTCCCAAAGAGACTCGAATTCACTGTAATATTTTTCAGCCTGACTATGCAAACCCCTTACTCTCAGTTTTTGTATCAAGCTTAATACATTAGAAACAATATTGGATTTTATCTCAAACATTTTCTGTGCTTCTCTTATTTCATATCTTATTTCTGACATTTCCTGGTCTAATACCATTGCCGCATCCGCCGCTTTTTTCAGTCTTTTTGTTACGTGGTCAGGTATTCTTTTTTTGTACTTATAGTTTAAGGAGTGCTCGATGGTTGCCCAAAAGTTCATTGCCAGGGTTCTTATCTGTATTTCAGCCAGTATTTTTTTGTGACCAAAAGCTGTCTGTATAGGATATCTTACGACTACATGATAGCTTCTGTAGCCACTTTCTTTTTGATTGGTGATATAATCTTTCACTGCCACAATTTCCATATCTTTTCCTTCACGTTCGTAAATATAATCCATCACCGTATAAATATCTTCTACAAACTGACACATAATCCGAATGCCGGCAATATCTTCGATTCCATTTTCTACCTCATCCAGCTCAAGGTCAAGCAGTTTGGCTTTCTCTAGAATGCTTGATACTTTCTTTACTCTGCCAACCACAAACTCTATCGGTGAGTAGGCACCAACAATCAATAATTCCGACCGAATACTTTTGAACTTTACTTTCAGCTCTTCAACGGCATTTTCATACGGAATTAAAAATTTATTCCATTCAATATTCTCCAATTTCATCACTCCCTGCACGCAGAATCAGACGAAGTCGATATCATTATACCTTAGTTGTTTCAAAAATACCAGAAAACAGAAAGCCAGCATGCTTCGATTTCAAAGAAGGATGCCGGCATTTCTTAATGTTATACTCTTTTTCTTCGTTATTCTTTTTATAGGCCCTTCTTCGCTACAAATGTAAGAAAATCGATCAGACGCTCTGAATAGCCCCATTCATTATCATACCAGGAGACAACTTTAACCAATCTAGGGCCATTCATCATGGTTAATAACCCATCCACAATACTAGATCGTTTGTCTTTTTTATAATCAATGGAAACCAAAGGAATGTCGGAATATCCTAATATTCCTTTCATCGAACCATTAGCCGCTTCCATCAGCTTTTTGTTGACTTCTTCTTCTGTTGTTTCTTGTGATAAGGTTGCAACAAAGTCAACCACTGAAACAATCGGCGTAGGTACTCGCATGGCAAATCCATTCAATCGGCCTTCTAGCTCAGGGATCACTTTTGTTACTGCTTTAGCTGCACCTGTGGTTGTTGGAATGATTGACATGTGAGCGGCTCTGGAACGTCTCGGATCTTTATGAGGCAAGTCCAGTAAATGTTGGTCATTTGTGTATGCATGAACCGTTGTCATCAACCCATGCTCAACTCCAAAGGAATCGTTCAGAACCTTAACTACCGGAGCAAGGCAGTTAGTTGTGCAGGATGCGTTTGATAATATATGATGTTGCGCCGGATCATAGGTGTTCTCATTTACTCCCATAACTACCTGCTTTACATTTCCATCTTTTGGCGGAGCTGATAAAATAACTTTTTTTGCGCCTCCCACCAAATGTTTTTTCAGTTCTTCTTCTGAAGTGAATTTTCCAGAACACTCCAGAACAATTTCTACTCCCATCTCAGCCCACGGAATTTCTTCCGGGTTTCGATAAGCCGTAAAGATTATCTCTTTATCACCAATAAGGAACCTCTCTTCTGTTGCTTTTACTTCTTGAGGAAGTGTGCCGTAAAGGCTGTCATACTTAAACACATGCGCATGCTTAACCGGTCCGCTGGTACTATTTATTGCAACAATTTCTATTTCTCTTTCGTTCTCTAGCCAAGCTTTTAATGCCGCCTTTCCAATGCGGCCAAATCCATTGATCCCAACTTTTGTCGTTGCCATTGTATACCTCCTTCAAATTAGTTACAGGAACCTTTCACCCTTTGTAAGCCGGATGATTTTTTTCCAAAGATATCTTTGCACCGCATTCGAGTATACCATAGGTACCAGTTGGTTACAACTTATGACTAGCTTTCCAAGTTTTCAGTCTTTTATAACTTATCTATTCTATATCGCCCTAAGTATTCTGGCGTTATCTCATCTTCCCAGCTTATGCCAATAACAAAAGTAATATTAAACTTCTTCTCTAATTTATCTAAACGATCAAAGAATTGATCCATGTTTTCTAATTCTGTCTCGCTTATTTGCATTAATCCGTCAATAAAAATGTGATCGATATCATAGTTAGATGCCACTACTCCACATAAAAATCCCAGAAATTCATTTTCGTTAGCAATATTGTATTCATTTAAATGCATAAATCGTGCCCGATAATCAATTTGAAACATACGGCTCGTATCGTAATCAATAAATACCACATGTCCTTTTGTTTTCTTTACTGCCTCATTGGCCATTTCGACCATTCTCTTCGTTTTTCCACTACCTTTTTTACCCACAACTAATTTTATCATTTGGCACCCCTCCAAAAAGAATGTTTTTTTTGACTATTTGCTTTATTATATTATTCGTGATGATACCCTAAAATCCTTTTATCATTTGCAAAAATTACAAAATATTTTAGAATTTTGAAAATTTCCCTTGATAAGTGCCTTCATGGTTCATCCTATGAATGATCTCATCTCTGATTTTCCACCAACTTGTATCCCAGTTAACAAAGAGACTGTTTTCTTTTGGCGCTCTGCCAATAAGCCTTTGTACGGCAATATGACCACTTAGATGTTCCAGGAATAATATGACGCGTTGTTGATAATCTTGCTTTGTTATAAGTTTTATTTTACCTTCTTCGTATTGACGGCCTAAGGCTGTGTTTTTCATGATATAGAGTGCATGAATTTTCACCTGATCTACCTTTAAGGCGGATAAAATTTCTGCTGTTTCCATCATATCCAAATCTTCATCACCCGGAAGATTTGCAATAATGTGTGCACATGTTTCCAGTCCTCTTTCTTTTGCTTGAATCACCGCATTAATAAAAGCAGCCAACCGATGACCTCTGTTAATCTTTTGAAGCGTATGGTAGTTTGCTGTTTGAAGTCCTAGCTCCAATACAATGTTCTTACCATGTTTTTCACGGTATTCTTTCAAATAATCTAACTGTTCTGGTGATAAACAATCCGGTCTGGTTGATATGGCTAATTCGATTACCTGCTCATGTTCTATTTGTTCTAAATACCCTTTAAGCGCTTCTAAAGAAAGGTACGTATTCGTATAGTTCTGAAAATAGGCAACAAACTTTTGTGCTTTATACCGGTTGCTAATATACGCTATATTTGATTGAAGCTGACTTTTAATGTCCATTGAAGAAGGAAGGTTCTCAAAACCAGCTCCTTCCGGGGCACAAAAATCACACCCATTAAACCCTAAGGTACCGTCTCTGTTAGGACATGTTACCGGTAGATTAATGGGTATTTTATAAACTTTCTCACCATACTTATCCTTCTGATAATCTGAATACGGATAGTACGGTAGCTTTGTTTTCAAAAAAAACACCTTCCTCGTTAGTTAAACTGGTACTATTTTAATCTCTGTCTCTTTACCCAATCGCTTTTGCAAGTCGGTTACAATGGTATTCTCCTTAGATGGCCGCAATGATTCGCCCAATACAATAGTGGTAATTTCGTTTTTCTTTGCAAAGGTTTCTAGTGTATCAATGGTGTCTTTAGATCGAATCACGGTCATCTCCGCTGACATAGACTTTGAAATTTCATATAGATAGTCCAAAGCTTCTGGTTGATGGTAGTTTCCCAGAATCTGAAGTGACGTAGGTGTCACATGAATTACCATCAGTTTCCCACCTACATCATCTCTTATTTCAGCACCTTTTCGAATGAGTCTCTCACAGGTCTTTTGCTGGGTAACACAAACCATTACATTTCCTTTTGTAGCCATTCATTTCACCTCTTTGACTCAATAGTCTTGCCAATTGTTTTTCGTTTGCACCTGTTATTCTATCATAGTCTATTTATACGCTAAGTTTCTCGATTCAAACGTTTATTTGAAGCTGTTTCTTTCTGAAATGGTATGAAGAACCACGCCTTTATTACGATCTTCTACTTTTTCGACAGTCCATTCATTTTGGTATAAAAGAACAGGTGCCCCAAAGTCGTCTATTGCTAATATTGAATCCATCGTCAAGCTAAAGTTTTCAGCTTCAAATTTCTCCGTTTCAATCCAACGTACATGTCGATAGGGTAATGAATGCATCTTGATTTGCACATTGTATTCATTGGTGAGACGATATTCCAATACTTCAAATTGCAAATTTCCAACAACGCCTACAAATATTTCTTCGATCCCCGTATTGAGTGGTTTGAATATTTGAATAGCACCCTCCTCTGACAATTGCTGGATTCCTTTTATAAACTGTTTCCGTTTCATGGTATCAACAGGTGCCACTCTCGAAAAATGTTCTGGAGGAAAGACTGGTATTCCTTTATATTCGATATTTAAATCTTTTTCTGTTAATGTATCGCCAATTTGAAACAGTCCCGGATCATGAATCCCTATAATATCTCCAGGCCAAGCTTCTTCAACCGTAGCTCTGTCCTGCGCAAAAAACTGTTGCGGTTGTGCTAATTTTATCTTCTTTTGATTTCGGCTCAAATAGACAGACATTCCTTTGTGGAATTTTCCTGAACAAATTCGCATAAAAGCAATACGGTCACGATGGGCCGGGTTCATATTAGCTTGAATTTTAAAGATAAACGCCGTAAAATCCTTTCTTTCCGGCTCTATTTCTTCTTCCTTGCTAATTCTTGGTGCCGGAGGGAGGGTCAGTTCAAGGAATGATTCTAAAAAAGGTTGAACTCCAAAGTTTGTCATTGCGCTACCAAAAAAGACCGGCGTTAACTCTCCTTTAAGGATTCGTTTATGGTCATATTCGTTACCAGCTTCGTCCAACAGTTCAATTTCTTCCATCAACTGTTGGTGAAGCTGTTCGCCCATTAAATCCCCAAAGACCTCATCCTCTATTTTCCCTGTAATAGCCGATGTTTTTGCTTGGCCATGATGCCCGCCTTCAAAGATTTCCATCTGAGACTTCACCCGATTATAGACGCCCTTAAAATTCCCATCGGTTCCAACAGGCCAGTTCATTGGGTATGCTTCTATATCAAGTATTTTTTCAATTTCCTCCATCAGTTCAAAGGGATCTTTTCCAGCTCTATCCATTTTATTAATAAATGTAAAGATAGGAATGTTTCTCATTTTGCATACTTGAAATAATTTTTTTGTTTGTGCTTCTACTCCTTTGGCACAGTCGATTACCATAACGGCATTATCAGCCGCCATCAGGGTTCGATATGTGTCTTCACTAAAGTCTTGATGACCTGGTGTATCTAAAATATTAACAACATGATTTTCATATTCAAACTGAAGCACACTGGAGGTCACCGAAATACCACGTTGTTTCTCTATTTCCATCCAGTCAGAGACAGCGTGTTTTTGAGCTCTTCTTGATTTCACTGAACCAGCAAGCCTAATAGCGCCACCAAATAGCAGTAGTTTTTCTGTTAACGTGGTTTTACCAGCATCTGGATGGGATATAATGGCAAAGGTTCTTCTTCTTTTTACTTCATTGATCCGTTTTTCATCATCGGTTTTCATAGGCAACTCCTTTTTTACTATCTGTACATATACGTAACCTTTCGAATTGTATCCTAATATAGCTGCTAAAGTCAATAGGTTGTTGGTTTTGAAAAATAGTTAGTACCCCATACACCTGCAATAATCAACGTACCTCCAATAAGGTGGTACCAATAAAAAGGATCATTCAGAATCACTACGCCAGCTATAATCGTAACAATGGTTATCAGGTTGCTAAACACAGAAGCCCTTGTCGCTTCGACCTTTGAAAGCATATAATTCATCATAAAAAAACCAACTACTGATGATAAAAAACCAAGATAAAAAATGCTTATAAGGGCTTGCGGGTGTCCTAGCGGCTGAAAAAAATTCATCAAATTATCTGCTAAAATATGTTGTGCTACCGAGATGGTGCTAAAAACAAGGAATCCTACGGTCATCATCACATAGGTTATTTCTATGGAAGAAAAATGAAGAGAGGATTTTCTAGCCAGTATATTATAGGTTGCGGCTGCGAATACAGCCCCTAACAAAATAATCATTCCTACAAAGTTATCCCCGACATCTACACTTCCAGCCATGGCCATAATGAAAAAAACACCAAATACGGAACATGCAACAAAAAATAATTGCATTTTGCTGGGACGTTCTTTTAATACTAATACCGCCATAATCACTGAAGCTACCGGAATGAGCGCAATCATCATCCCGGCTTCCGAAGCAGTGGTCTTACTTAATCCTATCATTTCACAAATAAAATAGATTACTGGTTGGAATAAGGATAGAAAAAACAGGGTTTTCATACGCTTATTTTTTAGTTCTATTTTAATGATCTTAAAATACCTCAGTACATTTAATAGAAAAACAGCCGCTGCAAAACGAAAGGTTAGTAGATGAAAGGGGTCTAATACATCGAGTCCTTCTTTTGAAAAGATAAAAGACAAACCAAATAGTATGGAAAAACACAGGCCTGCCAGATAAGGAAAAAACGATTCATACTTGCTCACGTAACCCGCTCCTCTTTGATGATCGATTTTCTGTACTCTTAATTCTAGCACATAATGAAACAGCTTCTCAACAAGAATAAGCAATATGTTCTGTGTGATTGCTTGTTCTTCGGGTACAATATTAAAAAGTAAAATGGAGGTGAGGTTATGAAGCTGGAAGGAAAGGTATTGGTTGCTCAGGGTGGCGGTCCCACAGCGGTCATTAATCAATCGATGGTGGGTGCCGTTTTGGAATCAAGAAAGTTTTCGCAAATCAGCTTGGTATATGGGGCCATTAATGGAGTGAATGGGATTATCAACGAGAATTTTATCGATTTAACGCAGGAAACCACTCATAATTTAGAACAAATCGCCGGCACCCCTTCCTCGGCCCTTGGTTCTACCCGGGATAAGCCGGATGAAAAATACTGTCTGGAGATATTCAAAGTACTTCAGGCCCATGAAATTCGGTATTTCTTTTATATAGGTGGTAATGACTCTGCTGACACGGTACGCATTGTAAATGCTTATGCAGAGAAATCAGATTATGATTTCCGAGCCATTCACATTCCAAAAACCATCGATAACGATCTGCTTGTTAATGATCACACTCCGGGTTATGGCTCTGCCGCAAAATTTGTTGCCCAGGCTTTTACCGGCGTGGATTTAGATAACCGCAGCTTGCCAGGTGTTTATATTGGAGTTGTCATGGGAAGACATGCCGGCTTTTTAACAGCGGCATCTTCTCTTGCAAAAAAGTATCATGATGATGGACCTCATTTAATCTATCTTCCCGAAAGAACTTTTTCTTTGGATACTTTTTTATCCGATGTTCAGGCTATCTTAAAAAAACACGGTCGTTGCGTTGTTGCGGTATCGGAAGGGATTTCTGACGCTAATAAAGTACCTATCGCTACCACATTAATGGATCGCATTGAGAAAGACGCTCACGGCAACATCAGTCTTTCTGGTGGTGGTTTAGGTGATTTATTAGCCAGATATGTAAAGGAGCATTTATCCGTAAGTCGGGTGCGTTCTGATACTTTTGGCTATTTACAACGCTCTTTTCCACTGGTTGTTTCTAGTGTTGATCAGAGTGAAGCCCGGGAGGTAGGAGAGAAAGCGGCTCAATTTGCCATATGGTATGATGCTGACGGTTCTGTCACGATCCATCGTTCTGGTGATTATTCGGTTGACTATCATTTAACCCCCTTGGAAAAAGTAGCCCGACATACCAAACATATGCCGGACCTTTTTATTAATGAAAAGGGCAATCATATCACGGATGATTTCAAGCTCTATGCTCGACCACTGGTTGGATCCTTACCTTATGCCGCACGTTTGAGAGCTCCTACTGTAAAAAAAGTCATCACTTATTAAATAGCTACGCTTCGTATTCAGGAAACCAAATAGATATTTCTCTTTTCGCACTGTCAATGCTGTCAGCACCATGCACCACATTATGCTCTATTTCTAACCCATAGTCCCCTCTGATACTCCCGGGTGCTGCTTGTATCGGATCTGTCGCTCCGTTCAGCGAGCGGACAGCCACGACAGCCTCTTTCCCTTCCAGCATCAATGCAACTACTGGTCCTGATAGCATTGTTTCTACTAAACTATGGTAGAAAATTTTTCCTTCATGTTCTTCATAATGCTTTTCAAGTTGCTTCCGAGTTGGATTTACCATTTTTAGCGCTGTCAGATTCAGGCCTTTTTCTTCGTATCGACTGATGATCTGACCGCTTAATCCTTTCTTAACCGCTTGAGGTTTGATCAGTACCAAGGTTTTTTGCATAGAGTTCTCCCTTCCTCCTAGCATTTATTTATAATTGTTTGAACAAACTTGCCATTTCAATAGCCGAAACGGCTGCATCCCACCCTTTGTTCCCTGCTTTTGTTCCAGCTCTTTCAATCGCTTGTTCGATCGTATCCGTCGTCAATACACCAAAGATTACCGGAATACCAGCATCCAGAGAAACTTTGGCAACTCCTTTTGTTGTTTCGCTGCACACATAGTCAAAATGTGGTGTTGATCCACGAATCACCGCACCTAAGGTAATAACAGCATCATATTCTTTTTTCATAGCCATTCTCTGTGCGGCCAGTGGTATTTCAAAGGCTCCCGGAACCCAGCATACATGGATGTTTTCTTTATCGGCTCCATGTCGTACCAAGGCATCTATCGCACCATCCAGTAGTTTACTTCCAATAAACTCATTAAATCTCCCTACCACAATACCAAAGGTAAACTCTTTCGCAATTAAATTTCCTTCAAAATGTTTCATTTTTTCTCTCCTTCCATATTATCGTTTATTGGTGGAAAAGATCATCCAATAAATGGCCCATTTTTGTATGTTTGGTTTTCATATAATGCTCATTTTCTAAACTGCAGGGAATTTCAATAGGAACTCTTTCAACAATTTCCAAGTCGTATCCCTGAAGCCCCACTAACTTGCGGGGATTGTTTGTCATTAGTCTTATTTTTCTAGCACCTAAATCTTTTAGAATTTGTGCGCCAATTCCATAATCTCTCATATCTTCAGGAAATCCTAACATCAGATTGGCTTCCACTGTATCTTTACCCTGATCCTGCAATGTATACGCTTTAATTTTATTGACCAGGCCTATCCCACGACCTTCCTGCCGCATATATAACAGTATTCCATTACCTTCTTTACTAATTTGATCCATTGCGTGTGCTAGTTGGTTTCCGCAGTCACAACGTTTTGATCCAAAGGCATCACCTGTCAGACATTCTGAATGCACCCGCACCAGAATTGGTTTTTCTGAATTAATTTCACCAGCAACCAGTGCTACATGATGTTCTTTATTCATGGTGTTTTCATAAGCAACGATCTTGAAATTTCCGTATTGGGTTGGCATATCTGCTTCAGCTGCTCGCTCAATCAGTTTTTCAAACCGGCGCCGGTACTTAACCAGATCAGCAATGGTAATAATGGTTAGGTCATATTCTTCAGCAAATTCCATTAGCTGAGGAACTCTTGACATGGTGCCATCATCATTCATTATTTCGCAGATTACTCCCACCGGTTGTAATCCAGCCATTTCTGCCAGATCCACAGCTGCTTCCGTATGGCCCATCCGACTAAGCACTCCTCCCGGTTTAGCAATCAAGGGAAAAATATGTCCCGGCTGAAAGAAGTGGTCTGGCTGTGCATTGGAATTTGCCAAAGCCTGAATCGTCTGCGCTCTTTCAAAGGCCGATATACCGGTTGTAACCCCACATGCATCAATAGAAACAGTAAAGGCCGTTTCCCTACTATCGGTGTTTTTTAATGTCATAGGATTCAGCTCAAGATGATGGGCTTTTTCTGGTTTTAATGGACAACATATTAATCCTCTTCCATGCTTAGCCATAAAGTTAACGGCTTCTGGCGTGGCATATTCGGCAGCCATCAAAAGATCACCTTCGTTTTCCCGGTCTTCATCATCCACTACAATGATCATTTTTCCTTCTTTAATTTCTTTTATCGCTTTTTCTATGCTATCAAATTTCATATTATTTCTCCTTTCAAAATCCGTACCTTTGAAGTTTTTCTACGGTTATCCCTGTATTTTCTGATTCTTTTCCCATCATTAATTTCTCAACATATTTTCCGATAATATCACACTCCAGGTTAATAACAGCGCCTATGTCTTTTTCCGTAAGAATGGTCATTTCTGCTGTATGAGGTATGATGGAGACCGCAAAAGCATCCTTCTCTACTTTTGCAACGGTTAAACTCGTTCCATCCATAGCGATGGATCCTTTGTGTACGATGTATCGCATGATTTCTGTTGTGGTTTTAATATAAATCCAAATAGCGTTTTTTTCCTGATATTTTTTAATCATCGTGCCAATACCATCAATATGACCTGTTACAATATGACCACCTAACCTACCATTAACCGGAAGAGCTCTTTCCAAGTTTACTTTTTTTCCAGGCTTGGCTTCACTTAAACTGGTGCTTCTTATGGTTTCCGGCATAACATCTGCTTCCATTTGACCGGCTGTGAAGTTGGTAACTGTCAGGCATACTCCATTTACAGCAATACTATCTCCTAGTTGCACATCTTGTAGCACTTTTTGACACTTTATTTGAAGACTAATGCGATTTTGTTGACTTACCAAGTTAACCACTTCGCCAATTTCTTCCACTATTCCGGTAAACATTTCTCTGCTCCTTTCATGTAGCCAGTCATTAGCCAGTCTTCGCCAAGCTGGATAGTTTCCATTTCCGTTATAGGCAGTGCCTCTTTCATATGAAGGATACCTTCTCCTCCAATAGGTCCAGGTGCTTTGTTTCCACCGATTATTTTAGGTGCGATATACCATAATAGCTTATTGATCATTTTTTCAGATATAAAAGATGCCATCACACGGCTTCCGCCTTCTACTAACACGCTGTCTACTTCTTTTGATGCGAAATAATCGATTAATGATTGAATATCAACCTGACCCTGTTTATGAGGAAATCGGACTACTTCAACTCCTTCTAGCAACAGTTTTTTTTCAAGATCCACTGGCATTTGATCCGTTGTTGCAACCATTGTTTTTATTTCTTTTGCCGTTGAAACTAGCGTTGATGTTAGTGGGATATTCCCTTTACTGTCTAAAACCACTCGGAGTGGCTGATTTACTTTATCCAGAGGCAGTCGTACCGTCAGTTGCGGATTATCAGCTATCACGGTATTCACTCCCACCAGAATGGCCGAAACTCTTTGTCTCACCCAATGTGCATGATTCCTTGCTTCTTCTCCTGTAATCCATTGTGAATGCCCTTGCTTTGTTGCAATTTTCCCATCTAAGCTCATAGCTGCCTTTGCGATCAGGTAAGGTTTTTTTTCTGTGATATAGTGCATAAATATTTCGTTTTGTTTTCTTGCTTCTTTCTCCATCACGCCAGTTATTACTTCAATGCCTGCTTTTCGAAGCATTTCTTCTCCTTTGCCGGCCACTTTTTCATTGGGATCTCCGGCAGCAATAATCACTTTTTCAACCCCGGCTTTAATGATTGCTTCCGCACAAGGAGGGGTTTTGCCGTAATGACTGCAAGGCTCTAAGGTTACATACATAGTACTTCCTGCTGAAGCGTCTCCTGCCTTCTTTAACGCATTTATTTCCGCATGAGGGCCACCTGCATATTCATGATATCCTTTTGAGATCAATTGGTCTTCTTTGGTAATAACAGCGCCAACCAAAGGATTTGGATTGGTATTCCCCCATCCTTTTTCAGCCATTTTGAGTGCTTCTTTCATCCATTTTTCATGTGGCATTACCCGTCCTCCCTGTTATTTTTCATTTGTTTAGCAACACACTATTTTTTGCTACAAAAAAAGTTCCCGAACAAAATGCGTTCAGGAACGTAAGGATACAAAAATCATACCTACTATGCTCATACTTCTTTCATCCAGACTTTAACTGTCGGCTCCGGAATTTCACCAGATCAGCCAATATGGCTCGCGGGCTTTAACCGCCGGTAAGGAATTACACCTGTCCCTGAAGTTATTTTATTGTTATGAAAACATTTTACCAAACTCAAAAAAAATGTCAATCTATCTTTACTTTTCTAATCCGGCAAATGACGTAAGCTTTTCGGTGCAAAATAATCAAAATGGTAGCGAATATATCCTTCTATCAGTTGTTGCAGTTCTTTGTTGATATCTTCCGGTACGGTTAACCGAGCCGCCGCTTTAAGGTCATGCTGCAGATAAAACCGTGCTAACTTTACGATTTGACAGGAAACAGGTTTCAGATCTTTTGCCTCGTGATCTTTGCTTGCACACACCATACCTCCCTGAGAGTTGCTGAAAAAAGGCATTGAATCGGATAAGCGGCTCCCACACAGAGAACAGGAAATAAAGTTGGGCTGATATCCATAGCTCGTTAACATCTTCAACTCAAAAGCCCTAATCAAAGAATCTATCTTAGTCTCTTCTCGGCACATTAAGGTTAAGGTGTTACCAAAGTTTGAAAAAGCATCGCTGTTTCCTTGTCCTTCTAAGGCTTCCAACATAACCAGTTCAACACTGTAAGCTGCAAAAGCTAAGCGGTAATAGTCTTCTCTTAATGGATAAAAACTATGTCGGACTTCCACCTGGCTAACCGTATACATATTTTTACCTTTATAGAGCAAAAACTCAGCGTGGGTAAAAGGTTGTACGCCAGCCAGCATTTTACTTTTTGGTTTTCGAGAACCTTTTGCAATCGCACTCATTTTTCCGTGTTGCCGACTATATAGTGTCAGCAAACTATCCGCTTCTCGATATTTTTGACTCTTGAGAACAAAAGCTTCCGTACTTAATAACATCGATTTCACCTTTACTCTTTATACCCAAGATCTTTCAGTATATTATCCTGATCTCGCCATCCTTCTTTGACTTTTACCCATAACTCCAGGTGGACCTGATGGCCCAATAAATCTTCAATATCTTTTCGTGCCGCTTTTCCGATACCTTTAAGTTTCCTGCCATTTTTCCCAATAATAATCCCTTTATGAGATTTTTTCTCACAAAAGATAGCTGCTTGTATTTCCGTAAGGTTTTTTTCTTCCCGATAGGTCATTTTTTCTGTTATAACAGCAACGCCATGAGGAATTTCCTGTTCGAGATACTGAAGTACTTTTTCTCGAATTAATTCTGCCACCATCGTTCGTTCCGGTTGATCCGTGTATTCATCTTCAGGAAAATAATGGGGTCCCTCTGGAAGATAGGCTTCAATGGTTCGTATCAATTGATTTATGTTTTCGCCAAGAGTCGCCGAAATAGGTATGATGGATTGAAAGAGACCTGTTTCATCATACTGCTGAAAGCAGATTTCCAGTTCTGCCGAATTGCTCATATCTATTTTGTTGATCACCAGAATAATGGGCGTCTCGGTTTTTTCTAACAACTCCATAATATAGCGATCACCTGGACCAATCCGTTTTTCCGGCTCCACCAGATATAAAATAGCATCGGCATCTTGCAATGTATTCAAGGCACTTTGCACCATATAATCTCCAAGCTTTGATGCCGGCTTGTGCAGACCAGGCGTATCGATTACTATCATTTGGCTGTTTTCATTGTTGATAATACCTCTAATGTTATGACGGGTTGTCTGAGGCTTGGGAGACATAATGGCCACCTTTTCGCCTACCAACCTATTCATCAAGGTTGATTTGCCAACGTTTGGACGTCCAACTACTGCTACAAATCCAGATTTAAATGCCATAATTTTCCTCCTGTTGACTGGTTTTTAGGTCTGCTGGCGTGAAGGAGTGAGGTAATATTTCGCTGAGGGTATATACCTTGTACTCATCTTCTGATTTTGCCACAATCACTTTCAGTTCCGTTCCAAATTCGACCAATACTTGACGACAAATTCCGCACGGAAAAGTGTACTGCTTTGGATCACCTGTCACAGCAATCGTTTCAAATTCACTTTCCCCTTCAGAGATTGCCTTAAAAACGGCCGTTCGCTCTGCACAATTAGTAGCGCCTAATGATGCGTTTTCTACATTACAGCCTGTATACACTTTTCCTGATTTTCCTAATAAGGCCGCCCCTACCTTAAATTTCGAATAAGGTACATAGGCGTTTTCTCTTACCTGTAATGCACTTCTGATTAACTGTTGTTCTGTCACAAAGAACATCCTTTCACTCTCTATTGGTTAATAGCTTTCTTCTGAAATGAAACTTCTAGGTTCTGCGGTAGGATTCCTATGTAGGTTTTCCCTGGGTTTAGCTGAATAGGTTTTCCTGACTTTTTTTCAATATACTCAGTCGCCGTACCATGGTTTGATTTCTGCCACTCAATAGCAACGGCCCGACCAGACGAAATAAAGTATCCCGTACCACTTCCGATAACCGCCACTTCTCTTCGACCTTCCGTATCTCCTGGTATTAGGTGAATCTTAGTGCGTTGGAGAATTAAGTTGGTAAACATTAGTGGTTCATTAATTTCTTCATCTAGATGATAGTTCCCTGACTGGTATTTTACATATTTTTTTGTTTCTGCATCGAAATCAAAGGAGGAGGTATAGGAAGCGGAGAAGGGAACTGTCACATAATCAGCCCGTTGACCCCAGGGGATTATTTCCTCACCTTCTTTTACAAATTCCAAGCCAGAGGAAAAGTTTTCTTTCAATTCTTTTCTTAATTCTCTTCGTTCCCAGCCATCTTCCAGATGTTTTTGATTTGTATATACGCTGTGTTCCAACATCCTGGGTATCGCTCTACGTTCCGGATCTCTCCAGCATACAATTCCATCAAGCCAAGAAAGCCCATCTAAATTAGGTGCTTTTGTTTGCTGAATATAGCTATAGGCTTGTGGACTGCCACCATAATGCATATAAACAGCATCGTGATTCGCTGCCATATCAAGAAAATAATGCCGGGCACTTCGTATTGGCCCTATCTTTTCTGAATCATATACATGGAATACAGCCATCAATCTGGTGATATTTCCTTCGGCAAGGGTTTCGTAAAGAATGTCTGCCTGAGCAATACCGCTTTGTGGATATGCCGCAAGACTATTGTTTATCTGAAGGGCGATAGGTCTTTTATTTGCAGCTTCTTTCGGAATCCACTTGCCATTAAAAGGACTCTGTACCTTTCCTTCCGGAATAAAAGGGCCCTCTTCTTCTTCCGATGGATTTAATTGTTCACTATCTGCTTCCAAGTCATTAATACCCTGCTCTACATTTTCTGAATCAGATTTGCATGCCGTAACAATCATCATTAGTAGAATGAGCATGAGAATACAAATGCTTTGTTTATTTAATCGTTGCCTTATGGTCACTAATTTTCCTCCCCTTGCCTATAGGATATGTCCTCTCTTACGAAACTAAAAGTTGAAATATGATGGTTGTCATTAAAATACCTAGGATAGCGCCTACCAGCACTTCCAACAAATTATGAATCTTACCCTCCACCCTGCTCTGTGACACTAATAAGGCTAGAAACAAAGATAGGCCACTCACCAAAATGTTTGCTGTTATAAGACTAATGGCTGTTGCCGCAGAAAAAGCAAGGGCAGCGTGTCCACTTGGCATTCCTCCGGATAAGGGAGTTCCTTTTCCAAAATATACTTTTATTCCGATAATCAACACCGTAACCACAATAAATACAATAAAAGTAATGTGAACATCTGACTCTCTGATTGCAAAAATAACTTGTTGTGAAGCTGGATTTAAATGAGCTGCAAACAGAAGGTATCCGATAATCACTGCGTTAATTGAAGTGACAAGAACAGCTCCAGCCGCAACATTTTTAGCAATTTTTGCAAATATATTATACTGATCTGTCATAAGGTCTACGGTTGCTTCTACGGCCGTATTAACCATTTCGCAGGCTATGACCATGGTGATCGTCACGAACAAAATCATCATTTCCCATCGATTCAATCTAAAAAAAAGGCTCATGATCAACACAATAGTCGCTATACTCACATGAATCCTCATGTTTCTCTGTGTCCGCAATGTATAGATAATCCCCTGAAATGCATAATTAAAACTGTTAATCAGTTTTTTGGCTTTCATTATGAAACCTCCAGATACTTAGTCAGAAGAAAGATTCATCAGGGACATTACCTTTTTCTCTTGCTGCCGCATAATTTGCTTATCGCTATCGATCATATGGTCATATCCCATCAAATGAAAAACACTGTGTATGATCAAATAAATCATTTCACGCTTAACGCTATGCCCATACTCGATGGCTTGCTCCATCATTTTATCCGCTGAAATAACGATGTCGCCCAATAATTTTTCTTCCAGCTCCGGCCCCTGAAAATCCATAGGAAAGGAGAGAACATCTGTCGCCTCATCCTTCTGTCGATAGTGAAGATTAAGGTCATGTATTTCCTGATTGCTGACAAAGGATATGCTTAGCTGATATTCACAGGAATATTCTTCCACCTCATAACAATAGGCAACGGCTTTTTCAATTAACTTAATTTCTTCTTCCGTTACATCAAATACATCTTGCCTGTTATCGATATCAATTAAAATCGTCATTTCACTTCCTACCTTTCAATTCTTTGATATCCATTTCCGGATATTTAATTCTTTCATGCATAATCCCTGCCAGCATTTTCGCAAATACCTGTCTGATATCTTTCAACTCTGTAAGGGTTAATTGGCTGTCCTCCAGTTGGCCGTCTTCCAGTTTTGACTGAATGATTTTTTTGATCACTTGTTCTATTTTGTCTCTATTAGGACTTTCAAGACTCCTAACAGCTGCTTCTGCTGAATCAGCCAGCATCAAAATAGCCGTCTCTCTTGTTTGTGGTATCGGCCCCGGATAACGATACATCATTTCATCTATCGTTTTAGGGTCTTCACATTCTGACTGTGCTTTATGATAGAAATAAGCAGCCAGCGTGGTCCCATGATGTTCTTTGATAAAAGCAAGGATCTCATTTGGCAGTTTATTTTTCTCTCCGATTTCAATGCCATCTTTAACATGGCCTGTAATAATCAGGGCACTTAGAGATGGTGCCAGTTTATCGTGGGGATTCTCTGATGTAAACTGATTCTCTTTGAAAAAGTAGGGTCTTTTCACTTTTCCTATATCATGATAAAAAGCCCCCACCCGAACGAGCAAACCGTCTCCACCGATCTCGTTAACAGCCGCTTCTGCCAGATTACCCACCACGATGCTATGGTGGTACGTTCCTGGAGCTTCCATCAGAAGTTGTTTAAGCAACGGATGAGATGGATTGGATAATTCTATGAGCTTGACAGACGTTAAAATTGAAAAACTGTATTCCCAGAAAGGCAATGTGCCAATCGCTAATATGGCACAAAGAATACCGTTAAACAGACCCATTCCTGCATCCTGTAAAACATGCAGGGTTTGATGGTTGCCAATAAGACCAAAGCTAGTAATAATAATCACATTGGATATCCCTACCATTAATCCAGAAAAAAATATTTTCCCTCTCTGTTTTGTGTTAATCATACTTAGAACAGCCACCGTGCCACCTGTCAGCCCCATGACTAGAATCATCAGGTCATTCCCTGCCATAATGGCAATAAGAATACTTAAGACCGCATTAGCAATTAAGGCAAGCCTAGCTTCCAGCAATAATGTTAATAGCATTGCTCCTGTAGCAATGGGGATCAGGTAAATGGTTAACACCCCAATGGGTTTTGCTGATATCAGGACCAGTAACATGATAATCACCAGCAGTAAGATTCTTTTGGTTTTATAGAAATACTCAGGATGAAAAAGCCATATATAGCCTGTCATAATGGCCATTATTAGCAAAATAACAGAGGATATACCGCTATATAACCTGGCATCTGGACGAAACTCGCTTTCTATTAAGCCTAACTCTTTCATGATAACAAAAGTGTCTACTGAAATTCTTTCTCCTTGCTCTGCTAAAATATCTCCTCTTCGAATTACTACTGGCGTAATTGCTTCTCTGGCTTCTTCTCTAAGCTGCTCCGTTGATTCAACATCCATAAACTGATTTGGTCTGATGGTAGCGTTGATCACAGCTATTGCTGATTCTTTTAAGGGTTCGTCCAGTTCTGTTAAAGAATTGAAAAAATCTCTGATTTCACTTTTTTCTTCCTGAAGTTCCGCTACCTTGATGCCACTATTCATGCCTTGAGCAGCAATTTCGTAAAGATAGTTTTCAACACTGTTTAATCGTTCTTCTGGCGCTTGTAAAAACGCCTGTAAATGAACATCCGTAATTCCAAGATGGTTATCTTCCATCTGATTTAACTGTTCTCTAAGTGCTTCCTCTTCTTGTTTTACTTGGTATAGTTTTTCAAAAAATTTTTCAATATCATTTTTCACTTCATTAAAAACAGCAGAGTCCGTCCGATAAACGGAGGTGATTTCTTCAGCCGCTTCTCGCCTTAAGTTTTCCGTAGTATGCGTATCGATAATCATTCTGGGTGAAGTAATGTTCTCCGGTGCTATCTGACCGGCCCTTAACTGATACTGCACCGGTTGAAGACTGATTAACAGCAAATAAAAAGTCGTAACAAAAAAAAGCATACCTAATAGAACATAGTGCCATGTTAGTTTTCGTGATAGAATTTTCTTTTCATCATGAGCTGATAGCTTCTTTTTTTCCAGTATTCTTTTCTTTTGCATCCTGGCTCTTCGCTGACTTAATTTTTCAAAAACTCCCATGGAAACCCCCATTTTTATGCGATCAATAAGTTATTTTTTGTTTTCATAAGCATTAATAATTTTTTGAACAAGTGAGTGTCTCACAACATCTTGCTGCGTTAAATAAACCCGTCCTATTTCACTTATGTCTTTCACTATTTCCAGAGCCTGTATCAGGCCAGATGATTTTCCCCGAGGTAAGTCAATTTGTGTCACATCTCCAGTGATAACCGTTTTGGAACCTATTCCCATACGGGTTAAAAACATTTTCATCTGTTCTTCTGTTGTATTCTGTGCTTCATCCAAAATGACAAAAGAATTCTCTAATGTCCTACCTCGCATATAGGCTAGTGGTGCTACTTCTATTAACCCTCTTTCCATATATTTTTGAAACTTTTCATATCCTAATATATCAAAAAGAGAATCATACAAAGGTCTTAAGTAAGGATCTACTTTTTCTTTAAGATCGCCTGGTAAAAAACCTAAGTTTTCACCTGCTTCAATAGCAGGACGGGTAAGTATTATTTTGTTTACTTCTTTCAACCCAAAAGCTTTTACCGCCATTGCAACCGCTAAATAAGTTTTTCCTGTTCCAGCAGGTCCAATGCCAAAAGTTAGGTCTTTTTCTTGCATAACAGAAACGTAATATGACTGTCCAACGGTTTTAGGTTTTATCGTTTTTCCTTTTGCTGTCATATAAATCGGTTCACTAACAAATTCCTGAACACTATTTGAATTGCCCTGAATCAACTGTTGAAGAAAGTATTCTACTTTTTGAGAAGTGATATCGCCGCTTATTTTCTTTTCTTGCATTAATAAGGACAAAAGTTCTTCCGCCAAAGAAACATTGACAGATTTTCCTATTAAGAGTATGTTGTCATCACGATTAATAAGTTCCACACCTAGGGTTTTTCTAATCATTCTAGCATGCTTATCTTGAATGCCAAATAATTCGCGCACTAATGCGGCATCAGGTATGCGAATCGATTTTTGTGCTTCTGGTGTCAAAGAATAACCTCCATTTCTTTGTAATAAAAAGATTTCTCTAGCCCATTATACCTTATTATCTGTCTCCACTCCACTTTTTTTCATGAAACGGACTCTTCGTCCGGTAATCGCTGATAATAAAAGGAGCGCCCAAGATCAGCGCTCCTTTTATTACTTTTTTAATTTTTTCGATGTCCTTTTGGTTTTCCAAGTATTTCAGAAAACACGATCCCATTATAAATACTTTGTTGATTCACTTGAAGTCGTCCTGCTGAAAGACCATCCTTAATTTCATTGGCATAAATAGGACTCTTTTGCTTTGCTTCCTTTGTTGGTTCCGGTATTGATTTTTTCTTGTGTTCTTTTTTAGTGCTTTTCTCTTTGTGAATCGGGCTTGTTGTATTTTCTTTGCTTTTTTCTTCTTTACGTTCTTTTTCTTGAGACCCTGATTCCAATTCTTTTTGCATTTCTCTAAAAATATCTTGAAGTGTGCGTTTCCCTTTAGGTTGCTTAGATTTTTGAGAAGATGTTTCAACTGGCGATGAAGCTGTTTCTATATCAGACTGACGAGTGGTGACTGTCTGTTGTTTTTTTCTTTGCTGCTGAGCCTGCTTTCGCTTATTAGTAAGGGAAGACAGTGCAATTAAAACCACAAATATGAGGATGCTTTCAATTTGCATACCATCACTTCCTTATTTGTCCGTTTGATCATCGTTTGGTGACTGATTAATTTTAGAAATAGCATTTCTCATTTCTGTGTCAGACATTACATTTTTCATGTTGTAATAATCCATCACGCCTAAATTACCGTCTTTAAGAGCCTGAGACAGCGCTTTTGGTATTTCGGCTTCGGCTTCAACTACTTTTGCTCGCATTTCTTCGACAGCTGCTTTCATTTCCTGCTCTTTTGCTACTGCCATTGCTCTTCTTTCCTCTGCTTTTGCCTGTGCAATTCGTTTGTCTGCATCTGCCTGATCTGTCTGAAGCTGAGCACCAATGTTTCGACCAATATCAATATCCGCTATATCAATGGATAAAATTTCAAAAGCAGTTCCTGCATCCAGTCCTTTTGTCAGAACCGTTCTGGAGATTAGGTCCGGATTTTCCAAAACATCTTTATGTGCATCCGAAGAACCTACAGTCGTAACAATACCTTCTCCAACACGCGCAATAATCGTTTCTTCACCAGCACCCCCAACCAGACGCTCAATATTTGCACGTACAGTCACCCGTGCCTTAACCATCACTTCTATCCCATTTTTTGCAACAGCGGCAATTTTAGGTGTTTCAATAACTTTAGGGTTTACGCTGACTTGTACTGCCTGCAACACATCTCGGCCTGCCAGGTCAATGGCTGCTGCCCGTTCAAATACCAGGTTAATTTCTGCTCGTTGTGCTGCAATCAAGGCGTCTACCACCCGATTGACATCTCCACCAGCTAAAAAGTGAGCTTCCAGCTTGTCTGAATTCATCTCAAGACCAGCTTTTGTTGCTTTAATGAGTGGGTTTACAATACTAGAGGGCCTAACTCTTCTAAATCGCATTCCTACCAGCGTGAAAATTCCTATCCTCACTCCGGAAAACATAGCTGTTATCCATAATCCAATCGGGAAAAAGCTTAAGAACACCGATAAGATCACCAAAATAACCGCCAAAGTAATAATAAGACCAATTAATGTTTCAATGGGCATCATTCATTCCTCCTAATCCATTTTTTTTACAACAATTCTTCGACCTTCCATGCGTATCACTTGCACATTGGTTCCAGCTTCCAGGTAAATCCCCTCGGACACAGCATCAATTCTTTCACCATCCACTTCCACAGTACCTGATGGACGCAAGTAGCTGGTAACAATGCCTTTTTTCCCAACTAAATCTTCCCTTCTTTCAGTACTGATATAACCTGAATCTGAAGTCATTTTAATCCCAAGGGTAAGCCTGTCAAAATAACTGCTTTTTGGTGCATGTTTTATTATTAAAATCAGTGCAATAATCGACATAAGGAAAGCAACTACTAAAGAAACAACCGCTACTCCAGTAGTGCTAGACGCCATTACAACACTGACAATAATTAGAACTAAACCTCCAAGACCAGCGATACCAAAGCCTGGTGCCATCGCCTCTATTAGCAGTAATGCAATGGCCGCAAGAAAAACAAGGATCACAGCCATTCCTGTGTTGCCTGCTAAAATACTTCCACCAAAATATAAAGAAAAAGCAATAAGACTCATCGTTCCACCTACACCAAAACCAGCTGTCATTACCTCAACAATCAATCCGATCATTCCTAAGGATAGCAGGAGTGGTGCTACCAATGAACTTGTTAATACCTGAGCTATTCTGACAGCCCGGCTAATTTCCAGCTCCACTGTATTTGCGTTGCTCAGTTCCATCACAGCCAACACTTCACTAATCCCCCTTGCTGTATAATCAGAAAGTTCCAGATGGAGGGCTTCTGCTGCCGTAAGATTAAGAAGTTCTCCTTCTTCAACAACATCTTGAATCGCTATTCTTTTATCGGCCATTGCGGCAACTAATTCCGGATCCCGACCCTTTTCCTGTGCAACAGATCTCAGTTCGCCGGTCCAGGCTGACAAGGCTTTTTCTGTATCAGGAATGGTTTCTGCTGAACCAATATTACTGCCAGGAGCCATGGTAACATAGTCTGCCGAAATGGTCAGCAACACACCGGCCGAAATAGCTCTTGGGGTAACAAAGGATGCGGTTTTTACAGGAATATCAATGATCATTCCACTAATATTTTCAGCACTATCCACTCGTCCACCGTAAGTATCGATTGTAAAGATGATTCCTTGGGTGTCCGGATCTTCAAGGGCCGTCGAAACAGATCCAGCCACGAATTGTTCCATAGCAGGCCCCACTTCACCCTCTAGGGGTATAATATATACATTTCCTTCTCCTTCAGCAAATGTTACCACCGAAGATAACAGGATAATACTAAGTATCGCCAAGATCATTCGATTGTATCTTCTGAGTCTTTTTTTATCCATTCTTTATCTCCTTTTTTATTCTGTAACACAAAATATCGCTCACTCTTCTTTATATCATAACTATTTCTATTATAACTTTCTTTCTAAAGAATAGCTATCATTTATATACTTAAAAACCCGGCTAAGCCGGGTTTTTTGTTATGATTGGAGCTTTTGACGCACCAGCTGACTGACAACCTTTCCATCTGCTTTTCCCTGAGTCTCTTTTTTCACTATACTCATAACAGATCCCATGTCTTTCATGGATTGAGCACCGGTTTCATCAATCGCTTTTTGGATGATTAAATGTAGTTCTTCTTCAGACAATGGCTCTGGTAAATAGGTTTCCAGAATAGATATCTCCGCTTCTGTCTGCTCTACCAAGTCATTTCTGCCGCCATTTCGAAAAGATTCAAGTGCGTCTTTTCGTTGTTTAATCTGTTTTACTATGATTTGAATAACATCATCATCTAACAGATCTTTGCGTTCATCAACTTCGATTTGCTTTACGGAGGAACGAATCATAGTTATGACATTTTTCCGTGTAAGCTCTTTATTTTTCATAGCTGTTTTAAGATCTTCCGCTAATAGATCTTTAAGAGACATATGCTTCACCCAACATTTCCGTTTCATTTAATCTTATACTGATTCTGATACATTTAGAATTTCTTTGCATTCTTTCTTCTTGCCGCTTCTGACTTTTTCTTGCGACGAACACTGGGTTTTTCATAATGTTCTCTTTTCCGTACTTCTGATAAAACCCCGGATTTCGCGCACTGACGTTTAAAACGACGAAGAGCGTTGTCTAATGATTCATTATCTTTCACTTTAATCTCTGACATTGACTTCTCCCTCCCTCCGCTTGCACAAACATGTGCGTAATTCCTGACAGAATCTCTGTCAGCCTTGCATTCGAGTTGATTGAACACGTTCCAATTATAACCTATATGAGTTTTGAATGCAACATTGTTTTTAACCCGGAGGCCATTGCATTTCACGGCCACCTAATAAATGAAAATGTAAGTGTCCTACGGTTTGTCCTCCATCTTTCCCGCAATTAGTAACTACTCGATAGCCATCTTCCATCACATTTTCCTTCGAGGCTAACTCGTGGATGCTTTCAAATATTTCTGGTAGAAATTTTTTTCTTTTTTCATCATCCAAATCATTTAAAGATTCCACATGTTCTTTTGGTATCACCAAAATATGGTTGGGAGCAACTGGCGCCACATCACGAAAAGCAATCACTTTCTCACTCTCATACACAATTTCTGAGGGTATGTCTTTTCTGACAATTTTGCAAAAAATACAACTATCCAATATGCACACCTCCTTCAACTATAAGGTTCACTGTTATTAATTCCACAGAAAAACCTAAATTCCTTCTTTTTCACCTGGATTTTTCTCTATTTTTCACTGGGCTTCCAATCAAAAAATCATTTTTTATATCTACCACAGTAACTGGTATTGTTTTTTTGATATTGTCAGCACTAAGTAAGGCTTTGACCTGTAAATATTCCGCTGTATGTCCGACCATCCATTCTTCATCTTCTGTGCCACCTCTTTCAAACAGAACATTCACTTGCTGATTCATAAATTTCTCCATATACTGAAGCCTACTTTTTCGAACAATCTCATGGAGAATTTCACTTCTTCGGTTTTTTTCCTTATCCGATATTTGATTTGGATCCTTCGCCGCTTTTGTTCCTCTTCTCGGAGAGTACTTAAAAATGTGAACCTGACTGAACTCAATATCTTTTATAAATTGGCATGTTTGATGAAAATCCGCATCGGTTTCTCCCGGAAAACCGGTAATAATATCCGTAGTAATAGCTGCATTCCGATTCCAACGCCTTATTTCATTCACTATTTTCCAGTAGTCTTTCGTTGTATATTTTCTGGCCATTTTCTTTAGAACCTCATCGGATCCGCTTTGTAATGATAAATGAAAGTGAGGGCATAGCTTTTCCAACTGCATAAGTTTTTTAATAGTATCTTCCTTAAACCAAAATGGGTCCAAAGACCCCAGCCGGATTCTCAGTAGGTCTGGAATAGCATTAATTTTTTCTATCAAAGGAAACAAAGCTTCCGGTTCTTTTCGATCTTTGCCATAGGAGGTTAAGTGTATTCCCGTTAAGACTATTTCCTGATAACCATTCTGAACAAGTTTTGTAATTTCATGAAGGATTTCTTTTTCTTCACGACTTCTTACCGGTCCTCGCGCATATGGAATAATGCAGTAACTGCAGTACTGATCACAACCGTCTTGGATTTTCACATATGCTCGTGTTTTATCTATCTGATTATCAATGCCAATCGGCTCATATTGGTGCTGTTGCTGATAGTCTTCTACATGAATACTGGGTCTTGCTTTTCCGGCCGCTTCTTCAACCGCCTCAACAATTTTGCTGCGATTTTGTGTACCTAAAACCACGTGAACGCCTTTTATTCCCTGAATTTCATCAGGTTCAAGCTGAGAGTAACACCCCACAACAGCTATGATTGCTTCTGGATTGTTTTTTAGGGCTCGTCTTATTAGCTGTCTGGATTTCCGATCTCCTGTATTGGTAACCGTGCATGTATTGATCACAAAAACATCTGCTTTTTCTTTTTCACCCACTACCTGATACCCTTTTTTTTCAAACATTTCTAACATGGCCTGGGTTTCATATTGATTCACTTTACATCCAAGTGTGCTAATGGCAACGGTATTCATCTTCATTTTTTCCCTTCCTAACCTTTTTCAATTCGATTTTTCTTCTAACATCTATAATTCTCTTTCATATAGCACAAAAGACAACATAGCAATTCCTGCGGTTTCTGTTCTTAAAATACGAGGTCCCATACCTACCGAAATCACACCTGCACTTTGAGCCTGTGTGACTTCCCTTTCATGAAAGCCACCTTCCGGTCCAATCCAAATACCAATGTGATCACATTCTATTACATTCATACGACTGAATATTTTTTTCACAGAAGTATCGGTTTCATTTTCGTAGGCAAGTAAATGTAACTGTTTTGAGTTTTCTTCTTCCCATTCTGCAATAGCGTCATTAAAGTCTATTGGTGTGTGAACTACAGGCATTATGAGTCTTCTGCACTGTTTTGCAGCTTCTTCCGCTATTTTCTGCCATCTTTCCTTTTTTTTATGTTTATCTTGTTCTTTTAATTGCACTACAGAATACTCTGTCATTATGGGAACAATGGTATTTACCCCAAGTTCAACCGCTTTTTGAATAATCAATTCCATTTTACTACCTTTAGCCAATCCTTGAAAAAGAGTAAGTGTTTTATCCTTATTCTCCACAGACTTTATCGTTTCTATGATCTCCACTCGCACTTCTTCTTTTCCACTATCCGTAATCCGAGTTACAAAACCACTGCCTAAACCATCTGATATCGTTATCTTATTGCCCTCTTTTAGCCGAAGTGACTTTTGTATATGCCTTACGTCTTCGCCAACAATCTTTATCTCTTGATCAGCTTTATTTATATGTTGAGGCATTACAAAAAAATGATGCATTTTAGCTCCCCTCCCTCTACTCCTTCTATTATACCAGAAAATAACCCTTTCATTAAAAAAAGGCCTTAATTAAGGCCTTTCAGGTGCTTTTGCTATCATACAGATCCATTCACCCATACTTCGAACTTCCAGTATTGTTAAGCCAGCATCTATGATAGCCTCTTTTACTTCCTGCTGCTTATCTTTAATAATTCCCGAGGAGATCCAGATGCCACCCGGCTTTAAGTACTGTCGTATATCTTTGCTCATTTTAACGATTATTTCAGCAATAATATTGGAAACTAGCAGGTCTCCCGGCTGATGAAGCACATCCATTAGATTCCCTTCATAAATGTTCACTTTTTCTTCTACCTGGTTAAGGCTTACATTATCTTTGGCTATTTGAACGGCTAATGCATCCAGATCCACCCCTACTACTTGCTTTGCACCAAGCAAGGCAGCCGCAACGGAAAGTATACCACTGCCACAGCCTATATCGTAAACAAGCTGGTTGGCTTGTATGTGCTTTTCTAAGGCTTCAATGCAAAGGGAAGTTGTTTCATGGGTTCCTGTGCCAAAGGCCATTCCCGGGTCCAGATGCAGAACGATTTCATCCCCATGTGGCTCGTAATCTTCCCAACTTGGCTTAATAACAATCTTTTCTCCCGGTTTAACCGGTTTAAAGTATTTTTTCCATTCATTGCTCCAGTCTGTTTCATCTACGGCAGATACACTCACTTTTCCTACGCCTACATCCAGTCCGTATTCAGGTAAATACTCTACCGCATTTCTAATGAGATTGACATGATTCATCGCATTGGAGGTTTCCGGTAAATAGCCTTTTACTACGGCGCCTTCTAAATAGTTGTCAGCCAGTGAATCGTCCACCAGCTCCCAGGCATCCTTATTTTGGTAAAGCATTTCCAGATCACTTGCATCTTCAATAACAACACCAGCCACGCCTGCATCATATAAAATGTTAGATACAGCTTCAACAGCTCCAGTAGTTGTTTGAATTGATATCTCTATCCATTTCATTGGATTGCCTCCTGTCACCCGGGTATTAACCACTATTTAAAGGCATCTTTCACCTTTTCAAAAAATGATTTTCTTTGTTCGTGAGAACTGTCACTTCCATCAGCCGCAAACTCTTTTAACAACTCTTTTTGTTTGTCTGTTAAGTTTTTCGGCACCTCTACAATGACTTTTACATATTGATCGCCTTTTCCTAAGCCACGAGGACTGGGAACCCCTTTTCCTTTCATTCTAAAGACCGTTCCACTTTGGGTTCCTTCCGGAATTTTATGCTTTACTTTTCCTTCCAGCGTTGGTACATCAATAGTGTCACCCAAAGTCGCCTGAACAAAAGTAATGGGAATATCACACATAATATGCTGACCTTCTCTCACAAAGATGGAGTGAGGTTTCACATTAAAGATAACGTATAGGTCTCCCGCTGGAGCACCTTTGTCTCCCGGAGATCCTTCGCCCGCCAGAGATATCATTGACCCATTATCCACTCCGGCCGGAATGTTAATTTTTAACTTCTTTTCTTTTTTAGCTTTTCCACTTCCAGCACAGGACTTGCATGGTTTATCGATGGTCTTTCCTTCACCATTACAATGATCACAGGGGCGGACATTCAGTATTTGTCCTAAAGGGGTGCGTTGTGCGAAACGCACTTCGCCAGTTCCGTTACAATGTGAACAGGTTTTTGTGTCGCTGCCCGCTTCTGCACCACTTCCCTGACAGGAGTCACAGGTATCCATTTTATTTACTTTAATCGTTTTCTCTGCTCCAAATACAGCTTCTTCAAAAGTGATATTCATTTCATATCTCAGATCAGCACCTTTGCGCGGACCTCTTCTTCGAGAAGACGAAAATCCTCCGCCTCCACCAAACATGTCAAAAATATCACCGAATATATCTTCAAAGCCACCACCGAAACCACCGGCTCCGCCAAAGCCACCAGCACCTTGTCCATTAACGCCATCATACCCAAATTGATCATATCTTTTTCGTTTTTCAGCATCGCCGAGTATCTCATAAGCTTCATTTGCTTCTTTAAACTTATCAGCCGCTGTCTGATCGTCTGGATTCCTGTCAGGATGATACTTCATGGCCATCTTTCTATATGCTTTTTTCACCTCTTCCTGACTCGCGTTGCGATCAAGACCCAGTATCTCATAAACATCTCTTTTTGCCACTATTTCACCACCCTAACGTCCCGTTCATTTTCTCCCCACCATTTATCCAGGTGAAGACAGGTTGCAGCCGCATGCTTTAATGGCATGCGGCACCTTTTTGTATGACTACTTGCTTTCTTCATCATCTACTTCTTCAAACTCAGCATCCACAACGTTATCATCATCAATTCCACCTTGCGACTCCGTTCCTGCTTCTTGAGCCCCTTCTTGCTGAGAAATGTTTTCATACATTTTTTCAGAAATTTCATGGAACACTTTGTTGACATCCTCAACACCTTGCTTCATTTTTTCCAGATCATCTTCTTCAAGTGCTTTTTTCAATTTATCAATTTCTGTTTGAACCTTTTCTTTTTGATCTGCTTCAATCTTATCTTCTACTTCTTTCAATGTTTTTTCTGTTTGATAAACTAAAGAATCTGCCTGGTTTCTGGTTTCAATCTTTTCTTTTTTCTGTTTATCTTCTTCCGCAAATTTTTCTGCTTCTTTTACTTTCTTTTCGATATCTTCAGGACTTAAGTTTGTAGATGCTGTAATGGTGATCTTTTGTTCTTTTCCTGTTCCTAAATCTTTTGCTGAAACATTTACAATCCCATTCGCATCGATATCAAAGGATACTTCAATTTGTGGTACTCCTCTTGGCGCTGGTGGAATTCCACTAAGTTCAAAGCGACCTAAGGTAATATTATCTGAAGCCATTGGTCTTTCACCTTGGAGAACATGAATGTCTACAGAAGGCTGATTATCCGCTGCGGTAGAAAAAGTTTGACTCTTTTTAGTAGGAATGGTTGTATTGCGTTCGATTAATTGTGTAAATACTCCACCTAAGGTTTCGATCCCCAGAGATAATGGTGTCACGTCTAACAGCAATACATCTTTTACTTCACCGGTTAAAACGCCACCCTGAATAGCCGCTCCCAGAGCAACTACTTCGTCCGGATTTACTCCTTTATGTGGATCTTTTCCTGTAATGCGTTTCACTGCATCCTGAACCGCTGGAATTCTGGTTGATCCACCTACTAAAATAACTCGATCCAAGTCCTCTGCTTTTAAACCAGCGTCTGCTAAAGATTTCTTCATTGGATCGATGGTCTTTTCTACTAAGTGAGAAGACAGTTCATCAAATTTCGCACGGGTTACATCAAGGTTTAAGTGTTTTGGCCCTTCGTTCGTAGCCGTGATAAAAGGTAAGTTAATATTAGTGGTCATGGTGCTGGATAATTCTTTTTTTGCTTTTTCCGCTGCTTCCTTTAATCGTTGAAGCGCCATTTTATCTTTGGTTAAATCAATACCTTCCTGCTTTTTAAACTCACTGGCTATGTGTTCTATGAGTACTTGGTCAAAGTCATCTCCACCCAAATTATTGTTTCCACTTGTCGCTAGTACTTCAAAAACACCGTCGCCCAACTCAAGAATTGATACATCAAACGTACCACCACCCAAGTCGTACACTAGTATTTTCTGTTGTTCCTCTACTTTATCAAGCCCATAGGCCAGTGAAGCAGCTGTTGGCTCATTAATAATTCTTAAAACATTCATGCCAGCAATTTTTCCGGCGTCCTTTGTTGCTTGACGTTGACTATCTGTGAAGTAGGCTGGTACTGTCACAACAACGTCATTGATTGTTTCTCCTAGATAAGCTTCCGCATCAGCTTTTAGTTTCTGAAGAATCATCGCTGATATATCTTGGGGTGTATAATCTTTTCCGTCAATTTTGTCTGTATGGTCAGTTCCCATATGTCTTTTAATGGATTGAATTGTTTTTTCAGAGTTTGTAACGGCTTGTCTTTTTGCAGGCTCCCCTACAATTCGCTCTCCGTCTTTACCAAAAGCCACCACGGATGGTGTTGTTCTATTCCCTTCAGAGTTTGCAATAACAACAGGTTCTCCACCTTCAAGAACTGAAACGCAAGAATTTGTTGTACCTAAGTCAATACCTATTACTTTTCCCATTTTCTATTCCTCCTTGATATTTCAAAAATGATTTGTTTTTGTTTTATTTATATACTTTAACCATTGCTGGTCTCAACACACGTTCTTCTATTGTATATCCCTGCTGTAAAACCTGAGCCACTGTTTCCTTCAAGGCATCATCTTCACAAGGTTCCGTCATCACTGCATGGTGCTTATTCATATCAAAGGGAGACCCATCCGCTTCAATTTGTTGGATACCATGTTTTTTAAGCGTTTCTAAGGTTTGATCGTAAACCATCTTCACACCTTTTGATAATCCTTCTTCTGCTTCATCAACAGATTCTAAGGCTCTTTCTAAATTGTCGATCACCGGTAAAAGATCTTTTGCTAAGTTTTCACAGCCATAAACATACAAATCTTTTTTTTCTTTCTCTACCCTTCTTTTATAATTACTAAATTCTGCCTGCAAACGCAAAAACCTTTCATTTAACTCCTCAGGATCTTTTTCTTGCTTCTGATTTTCCTCTTGCTTTTCTTGCTCTTCTGAGGCTGATCCGTCAGTGTCTTCCTTTTCTTTTTCAACCACTTCCTCTTCAGCCGCTTCTTCCAAATCACCTTCTAAGTCCTGTGTTTCTTTCTTGCTCTGTTCTTCTTCGCTGTTTTTTGTTTCTTTGTTTTTCACTTCATCCTTCAATGGATCACACCCACCTTTTTTCTATTATATGCACAAGGATAGTGCAAAGATTTCCCCTCGCACTTGACTTTTTCAAGCTATTTACTTTTTAATATATCATTCATCATTTTGCTGACCTGTCCCAGCACCGATATTACCCGATCATAATCCATTCTAGTCGGTCCAATAACGCTTAACTGTCCTACAGCATGCTGGTCCAGGCTATACGTAGTGGTTACAATGCTACATTCTCTAGCTTCCTGCAGTTTATTCTCACTGCCTATCGATACGTTGAACTTGCTAGTATCCTGACGTGAAATTAACTCGCTTATTGTTTTTCGTTCTTCCATTAGATTCAAAAAAGATCTCGCTTTAGCCAGGTCATTAAACTCGGGAAAATTGAAGATGTTTGTTGTTCCACTAAGGTATAGCGCCACATCACTAACCTGTTCCAACGTCTTAAACATCTCCGGCAGCAACGCATAAACCGTATGGTGGAATTTAGCAAGTTCTTTTTTAAGGTTTTCCGCCATTTTTGATTCGATATCTTCCAGTGTCGAACCAACGAACTCCTCATTCAGAAAGTTTGATATCCTCTCCAAGTCTTCCTGCTTCATATCGGAGGGAATCTTAAAAATTGGATTCTGGATAAGGCCTGTATTGGTGATGAAAATTGCCAACATCATTTCATCATTCAATCGTGCTAACTGAATTTGCTTTAGTCGGCTTTTCTTCACTTGAGGTGCCAGCACAATGGATGTGTATTGAGTAAACTCCGATAATACTCTGGAGGTATATTCCAGTAATTGCTCCAGCTCGCCATATTTTTTTAGGATATCACTCTTTATCTTAACTCTATTTTTGTTTGCCTCTCTGCGAATTTCCATTAGTTTGTCTACATAGAGACGATACCCTTTATCAGAAGGGATTCGCCCTGCCGAAGTATGAGGTTGCTGGATGTAGCCTAATTCTTCTAAGTCCGACATTTCATTTCGGATAGTTGCCGGGCTAACCCCTAGCTCATATCGACGCGAGAGACTTCTTGACCCTACTGGCTCTGCTGACTCAATATACTCCCTTATAATTGCTTCTAGTATTTTTAGTTTTCGATCAGATAAGGCCATATTTATCACCTTCGTTGTTAGCACTCTCTATTAGTGAGTGCTAATTCTTGATATAAAAATACCACTTACGAATTTTTTTGTCAAGTGTCCTGCTGATTTTTTACTCTCTTTCTTTCAAATTCCTTATACAAAATACAAAAACACCTGATTTGCCAAATCGATCCCCAGATTTGTCAATTTGATGTTGTCTTTTTCAACTGCAATAAGTTTTTTATATGTCAATTCTTTAATTTCTTTTTCAAATATATCAAACAAAGATACTCCATGACGTTGATAAAAACAAGAGTTCGAAACCCCTTCCATCATTCTTAATCCTAAAAACATGGTTTCTTTCATGGCTTCTTCTTTGCTGATTTTTTGCTGTACGACTACAGGCAGGCCATCAGCATTGATGATTCTTTCATAATCGTAAAAGGTTTCTGTATTTCCATAGCGCACACCATCAAGATATCCATGTGCAGCGATTCCTATCCCAAGATACTCTTCATTTTTCCAGTATGTGATGTTATGTTTACACTGACTGCCTTCTTGACAGTAGTTAGATATTTCGTAGTGATGATAACCCCTTTTTTTCATTTCATTCATTGCCACATGAAACATTTGCCATTCTACCTCTTCCTCTACAGGTCTGATCTTTTGCGTCTCTTTCATCGTATGCAAAGTTGTCCCTTCTTCATAAGTCAGTCCGTAGCAGGAAGTATGAGGAATTCCTAAATCCGCTATATAAGAAAGGCTATGACTCCAATCCGTTATCGTTTGTCCCGGTATTCCAAAGATCAAATCCACATTAAGATTGAAGAAGCCTTCCTCTCTAGCGTTTGTCACCTGACGCGCAAAGATTTCCACATCATGTCTTCTTCCTAACTTCTTTAAGAGTGGTTCCTGGATTGCCTGTAATCCAAAGCTAATACGGTTTATCCCACTTTCTCTATAGTTGAATAGTTTTTCCCTGTCCAACTGTCCCGGATTGGCTTCTAAGGATATTTCTGCTTCAGGCAATACCGAAAAATCTCCGGTAATCCTCTTCATTATTTCTTTCATTTTTTTGCCAGGAATTAACGAAGGGGTTCCACCACCAAAAAAAATTGTTTTTATCTTTTTATCTGATATTACCTTTTGATACCGTTGTACTTCTTTGCTTAACAATTGTACATACTCATTGACTTGGCTTTCATTCCCTACTTCTGACACAAAGTCACAGTAGTGGCATTTTGAAGCACAAAATGGTACATGAATATAAAGACTTATCGCTTGTTCTTGCTTCATTATACCCTCCCGGCAGTCTTAAGAATCCAACTTCAAGACTGACATAAATGCTTTTTGCGGCACTTCTACACTGCCGACCTGTCGCATTCTTTTCTTTCCTTCTTTTTGCTTTTCTAACAACTTGCGTTTTCGGCTAACATCGCCTCCATAGCACTTTGCCAGTACGTCTTTACGAAGTGCCTTAATCGTTTCACGAGAAATGATTTTCTGTCCGATAGCAGCCTGTAAAGGTATGGCAAACTGATGGCGAGGAATTTCATTTTTCAGTTTTTCACACATTTGTTTTCCTCTTTCATAAGCCTTGCTTTCGTGCACGATGAAAGACAGTGCGTCTACCTGTTCACTATTAATTAAAATATCCAGCTTTACAAGCTTAGATTCTCTATACCCCAACATTTCATAATCCAGGGAACCAAATCCTCTGGTACGAGATTTTAGGGCATCAAAAAAGTCAAAGATTACTTCATTTAATGGCAATTCATACTGAAGTGTTACTCGATTCTCGTCCAGGTAGTCCATGCTAGACATTGTTCCTCGTCTTTCCTGACACAACTCCATTACCGACCCAACATAATCATTTAAAACCATGATGGATGCTTTAACAATCGGTTCCTCAATTTTGGCTATTTCCTGAGGTTTTGGCATATTGGCCGGGTTTTGGATAGAAAGCGTGCTACCGTCGGTTTTGTATACCTGGTAAATTACGCTGGGTGCGGTCGTTACAAGGTCCAGATCAAACTCTCTTTCTAGTCTCTCTTGAATAATCTCCATATGGAGCAATCCAAGAAATCCACAGCGAAATCCAAAGCCTAAGGCTGCAGAGGTTTCTGTTTCAAAAACCAATGCGGCATCATTTACCTGCAGTCTTTCCAATGCATCTCTTACATCTTCAAATTTTTCTCCTTCAGCAGGATAAATACCACAATAAACCATCGGAACAACTTTCCGATAACCAGGAAAAGGGTTCTCCGTTGGTCTTAGAGCATCTGTAATGGTATCCCCTACCCGACAGTTCCGGACGTCTTTTATGCTGGCGGCTACATAACCAACATCCCCTGCTTTTAATGTTTCCTGTTCTATGGGGCCAGGCGAAAAAAAACCTACTTCAGTGACTTCAAACTCCTTTTTTCCCGCCATCATTTTAATGCGCATCCCTTTTTTTATTTCTCCATCCACCATACGGATATATCCAATAACGCCACGATAATTATCATAGACTGAGTCAAAGATCAGAGCTTTGGTTGATGCGGTTTCATCCCCTTCCGGAGCAGGAATTCGATTCACAACAGCTTCTAAGACATCTTCAATATTAGTTCCCTCTTTTGCCGAAATCAGTGGAATGCCTTCTGTATCAAGTCCGATAACATCTTC